>JBBRZL010000024.1:0-29530 GCA_038236735.1 Holophagales bacterium
ACCCAGGTGCTGCTGGCCCTGGGCCATCCCGAAGGCCCCCGCGAACTGGAGCTGACCTACAAGGCCGCCTCCACGGGCCGCACCAGCGCCCGCACGGTAGTGCCCTTCACGCTGACGCACGATGTCTTCTCCGGCGGCGCCTTCCTGCTGGCCTGGGATCCCGCCAAGCAGGAGCCCCGGCACTTCCGCCTGGCCCGCATCGAGGAGGCGAAAGCCCTGACCAGGCGAGGCCTCATCCCCGACAAGGGCCCCCTGGAACAGGCCCGGGACCTGCAGATCGGCGGCTGGTTCACGCCGGGTAAGCCCTTCCGCATCCAGGTGCGCGTGGCCGGCACCAACTGGCCCCAGGCCCTGCTGGACGCGCCCCCCGCCCTGCCGGACGTGACCGTCCGCAAGGAGAAGGGCGGCACCGTGCTGCTGAGCTTCCTGGCCACGGACCTGCAGGGCCCCACCCGCTACATCCTCCAGCTGGGCGCCGATGCCGATGCCCTGGAACCTAAGGCCCTCCGCACCCACCTGGCCGCGACCCTCAAGGCCATGGCGGCGAGGTATCGCTAGGCCCTCAGCACCCCTCCCATTCCGAGTTGTAGAGGGCCCGGTCCTCCCGCGAATCGAGATCCCACCAACCGGCAAGCTCCGTGGGCAGGATCCGGTGGGGCAGGGCCGCCACCAGTTCACGCAGGGAGCCCCCCTCGGTCTGGGCCAGGGCCGGCCGCAGGCGGTGCGGCAGCAGGCTGCCCAGTGTTTGGAGTTGTCCGCCTCGCCGGCCCAGGACCCACGCCTCAAGCCCCGGATCGGCCGCCTGCGCAGAGGCCACCCAGGTACGCAGGTCGGCTTCGGTCCAGCGGACCTGGTCACAGGCCAGCAGCCACCACAAATCCGCCTCGGGCGCCGGGGCCGCAGCCCAGTGCCGAAGGGCCACCGCGGGCCCCTGGCGCGGGTCGGCCAGGACCGGCAGGTCCCCCCAGCCCCGCAAGGCCTCCCCGACCACCTGCACGGGTCCGTCCGGGAACACGGCCCGGAACACCGCAACCAGCCACCCGCCCCAGGTGTGGCCAGAGGGATGTGCCAGGTCGTGCTTGAGGGTGCCCATGCGGGTGCCCCGTCCGCCCGTCAGCAGGACCAGCCCGACCTTCATGGCTCCGTTCCAACCAGGCCGGTGTGCCGCAGGATGAAGACTGCGATGGCCTGGGGATCGTTCAAGTCCAGGACAGGAATGCCCAGGCCCGGCAGCGGGGTGTCACTGGCGACCGCCACAATGTCCGGGTCCTCCAGGGTCAGGAGCGGCCTGCCCTCCGCCCCGCGGTGGATCTCGACTTTGGGGTGGGGGTGGCCCTTGAAGCCCTCGATGAGGAGCAGGTCCACGGGCGTCATGCGCTCGATGAGGGCCTCGATGCTAGGCTCGGGCTCCTCCCGACTTTCATGCAGAAGCACCCAGCGCGAGGAGGACACGATCAACACCTCCGAGGCGCCGGCCTCGCGGTGCAGGTAGGAATCCTTGCCCTTCGTTTCCAGGTCGAACTGGTGGTGGGCGTGCTTCATGGTGGACACCACCAGGCCCCGTTGCCGGAGAAGCGGCAACAACTCGACCATCGTGCTGGTCTTGCCGCTGCCGCTCCAGCCCACGATGCCCATGACCTTCATGTCCAGCAGCTCCTAGGGACGGAAGCGGTTTCCTACCAGTTGAGGCGCATCCGTCCGGGCCACATGGCAGGCGGTGCAGACGTAGCGGGTTCCCGCGATGGCTTTGCCCTTGGTGTCGGGGCTCCGGCGGTAATCCATGAAGTGGCTGGCGGGAATGGGGGTGGGATCGCCCTTCTTCTTGGGGCCTGCAATGGCATGGCAATCCACGCAGAGGTTGGAACTTCGCGTGATGGGCAGGCAATCTGCGACGCTGTGGGGAATGACTGGGGGGGTTTCCTGATTGATGCGCTTCGGGAGCTTCTTTTCGCCGGGTTCGGAGCCTTCGTCCTTGTAACTCGGCGGCGATGGTACGTCGAACACAGAGCCCTTGGATAGGCCCAGGGCGCGGTCAGGCAGTGGCTTGGCGGGCGAATCCGCCACCAGCAGGACAGCGGAACAGAGGGAAAGCAGCAGCACGGTGCGATTCATGGTGGCCCCCTACCCGACCCTGGCGATGCGGACGGCGCACTTCTTGAAATCCGTTTCCTTGGAGATGGGACAGGTGGCGTCGAGCGTGATCTTGTTGATGAAGACGCCCTCGTCGAACCAGGGCACGTAGACGAGGCCCCGGGGCACCTTGTTGCGTCCGCCCAGGGTGACACGGGCCTGGATCTTGCCACGGCGCGATTCGATCCAGGCGAGGTCGCCCGCCTTCAATCCGCGCTGATCCGCATCCTTGGCGTGCATGAAGAGCAGCGCTTCCGGCACGGCCGCATGAAGTTGGGGCACGCGGCGGGTCATGGTGCCCGAATGCCAGTGCTCCAGCACGCGCCCCGTGCAGAGCCACAAGTCGTAGGTCGCATTCGGGGATTCCGGCGGTTCCTGCCAGGGGCGGAAGAAGATCTTGGCCTTGCCGGGCAGCGCCTTCGGATCGCCGGGCTTGGGGCCGTCGAGATCGCCCACGGGCACCTTCTTCATGGCTGTGCCGTAGAAATCAATGCCCGAGCCCTTCTTCGCGTAGGGATCGTATTGATCGTTGAAGCGCCAGAGGGTTTCCTTGCCATCCACCACCGGCCAGCGCAGGCCGGATACTTCCCGCTTGAAGTAGACATCGAAGGGCGCCAGGTCATGACCGTGGCCCAGTCCAAACTGCCGGTATTCCTCGAACAGCGCCTTCTCCGGGAACCAGGTGATGCCTGCGTGGGCCACGGTGGAGTTGGGCTTGCCGAAGGCCACAGGATCGGGCCAGGCAAATTTTTTAGCGGCTGGGGTGGCAAAGAGCACGTCGTAGAGGGTGCTGTCCGGCTTGTAGCCCTGAGCCTGTGCGGCCGTCAGCACGTTGGGCAGCTTGCCCTTTTCGTAGCCGTCGGCATCGAGCCCCGGCACCTTCTGTTCGCCCCAGACTTCGGCCAGCGTGAAGTGCTTGGAGAACTCCATCATCTGCCAGACATCGGTGCGGGCCTCGCCGGGAGGCAGCACCACCTGGCGCCATAACTGCGTGCGCCGCTCGGCATTGCCGTAGCCGCCCCACTTCTCGTAGATCATGGCTGAGGGCAGGATGAGGTCGGCCACCTTCGACGACAACGTCGGGTAGACATCCGACACGACGATGAAGTTGTCAAGCTTGCGCGCGGCCTCGATCCAGTGGTTGGCGTTGGCCGTGGACTGGAAGGGATTCGTAACCTGCACCCAGAGCCACTTGACCTTGCCGTCCTCCAGGTCGCGCATCATCTGCGTGATGTGGCTGCCGATCTTGGGATTGAGTGTGTTGTGGGGCAGCTTCCAGAGTTCTTCGGCGTGCTTGCGGTGGCCCGCATCATCCACGCTCATGTCTGCGGGCAGGCGGTGGGCGAAGGTGCCTACTTCACGTGCCGTGCCGCAAGCCGAGGGCTGGCCCGTGAGCGAGAAGGCGCCGGCGCCGGGTCGGGCCTGCTTGCCCGTGAGCAGGTGCAGCATGTACGCCTGCTCGTTCACCCAGGTACCGCGGGTGTGCTGGTTGAACCCCATGGTCCAGAAGGAGACCTGCTTGCGCTTGGGATCGGCGTACTCATCGGCCAGCTGCACCAGCTTGGCCTTGAAGGCCTCCAGCGGTTCGTCGGGATCGCCCTTGGCCAGCGCCGCCACGAAGTCGAGGGTGTAGGGTTCCAGCCCCTTCTGGAAATCCTCGAAGGAGATGAGCCAGTGCTTCTGGGGACTGCCCGAGGCGGACTGGGCGCGCTCGTGCTTGGCTTCGGGATCGAGGCCGCGGGCGATGGCCTCCTCGCGGGTAAGCACCACAGTCTTCTGGCGGGCCTGGGTGTCCTTCTCAGCGTCGTAGGCCTTGAGCGAATCCTCGCGCAGCCCGAAGCCGATATCCACGGGGCCCGCGGCGAAGACGCAGTGCTGCGCCACGAAGGCCTGGTCCACGGCGCCGCGTTTCACCACCTCCCGGGCCAGGTAGTTCCAGATGGCCAGGTCGGTATTGGGCTTGAAGACGATCTCGAGGTCCGCGCCCTCAGAGGTGGCGTTGGCGTAGGTAGTGAGGTTGATGATGCGGTAGCTAGGCCGCCGCAGCCGCTCGTCGATGATGCGAGCCCAGAGCATCGGGTGCATCTCGGCCATGTTGGCACCCCAGGTCACCACGGTGTCCGTGAGCTCGATGTCGTCGTAGCAGCCCGAAGGCTCATCGATGCCGAAGGTCTGCATAAAGGCCGTCACCGCCGAGGCCATGCAGTGCCGAGCGTTGGGATCCAGGTTGTTGGAGCGCCAGCCAGCCTTCACCAACTTCACGGCGGCGTAGCCCTCCTGGATGGTGTACTGGCCCGACCCCATGACCGCCACGCCCGTGGGGCCCAGGGCCGTGTGGGCCTTGGTCCACTGCGCCTTCATGACGTCGAAGGCCTCCTTCCAGGACACTTCCTCAAAGTCGCCCTGCTTATCGAACTGGCCGTTCCGCTTGCGCAGGAGTGGGCGCTTCAGGCGGTCCTCGCCGTAGAGGATCTGGGCGCAGGCGTAGCCCTTGGCGCAGAGCAGGCCGCGGTTCACGGGGTTCTGCAAATCTCCCTTGACGGCCACCACGCGGCCATCCTTCGACGCCACGCGGATACCGCAGCCGGTACCGCAGAAGCGGCAGACGCCCCGCTCCCAATTCCAGCCCTTGGCCTCGGCGGGAAGCGCTTCGAGCGGGAGCCCTCCCGCGCCGATGGCCGCAGTGGTGAAGCCAGCCTTCAGGAACGTCCGCCGGTTGAGCGTCAAGGACATGTCGGCCACCTTGTCTTTCTTGTTGCTGTTGCTACTTCTTGGCGATCTTCGCCACGTTCGGCACGCCCAGGTCCCGCAGGGCGATCTGGCCTTGGCGGGCGTAGTCGATGGCTTCGCCGAGGATGCGGGCGGCTTCCTGGGGGGCGTGGAAGCCCATGGAGTTCTCGGCGTTGACCCAATCCACGCGCCACTGGGCCTTACGCTGGAGTTCGAAGATGGGCTGCAGCTTCGTGTCGTCCAGGCCGGTCTTCTTGGCGGCTTCGAGGTTGTTGATGAGGTCGACCACGGCGTCTTCCGCCCGGTCCATGAGGGCCTTGGTGCGGTCCTGGATGGCCACGACGCGGGCTTTCAGCTCCTCCTCGGGGAAGCGGTGGCAGACCTGGCAGGAGCGCGAGACGTCCAGCAGGGGGCTGCGCACCTGGTGGCTGCTGATCTTGACGGCGCCCTCGCGGACGTAGGGCATGTGGCAGTCGGCGCAGGAGACGCCGGAGCGGGCGTGGATGCCCTGGCTCCACATCTCGAACTCGGGGTGCTGGGCCTTGAGCACTTCGGCGCCGGTCTTGGCGTGCTTCCAGTCGAAGAAGCGGTGGCCATCGGCGAACTTGTACTCGTTGTAGAAGGCCTCCTCCTGCTCGACCTTCAGGCCCTTGTTCCAGGGAAAGAACAGGGTGGCCTTGGGCCCGCAGTAGTACTCCACGTGGCACTGGCCGCACACCATGGACCGCAGCTCCTGACGGGAGGCATCGTGGTTGGCATCATAGGGCGTGGCCTTGTCACCCTTGCGCCACTTCTCGATGGAAGGCAGGTGCGGCACGGGTTCGCCGCTGTTGGCCAGGGCCACGATGCCGCGGAGGAAGCCGGGCTTGGTGACGCGCAAAGCCATGTTCTTGGGGTCGTGGCAGTCGATGCAGGCCACGGCGTGCTTCACGAGCTTGCTGGCCTCGGCATAGGGCAGCTTGGAGACGGTCTCGAAACCGGCCATGAGCTGCGCCTGGGCATTGGGGCTGGTGAAGGCCTCATCCAGGGTGCCGGGGGCTCCGCCTTTCAGGCCAGCCTCGCGGTAGGCCACGGTGTTGGAGGCATGGCAGTGCATGCAGGCGCCGGTCTGGGGCTTGGTCGTCACGCGCTTGGTGTTGCGCTGGTCGTCCAGCATGTAGGCGTGGCCCCGGCGCAGGTTGAAGTCGATGGCGAAGGCGTAGCCGTCGAAGATGGTGACGAGGCGCGGATCCTCCTTGATGCGGCTGACGGGCAGGGCCTCGCTGCCGGCGCCACCGTACTTGGTGCCGTAGCGCTCGGAAGTCTTCATGTAGCCGTCGTACTGCTTGGGGAAGTCCTTCCCCCACTGGGCGGGATCGACGGTCTTCTCATCGAGGTCCACCACCTTGAAGCTGGACTGCCGACCCTCGACCTTGCGGCTGGCGATGCTCGCATAGAGGGTCATCACCAGCACCGTGGCCAGGGCAGCGCCAGCAGCCAGGAGGCCCATCCGCACGTAGGGACGGGAGAAGAGGGGCGTGGGGTTGTCGGTCATCGGAGATCCTCCCGCGTGGTGCCACGCAGCGTCAGGGTGGGTTCAAGCAGCAAGGCAAGCATCGGAATCATCGGGCTGGGCCGTGGCCCACGCCCTGGTGGCAGCGGACGCAGCCGAAGAGGTCAGCCTTCTGGTTGGGATCGCTGGGGACGCCCAGAGTGCCGTGGGCGGTGATCTCGTCAGTCTGCTCCGCATGGCAGCGGAGGCAGTTGTCCTCCAGCACCTGGGCGTTGCCGGGCTTGATGCGGATGGGCTCGGCGAAGTTGAGGAGGGTGAAGGCCTTGGAGTGGTGGTAGCCATTGCTGGCCTTGACGAAGAGCTTGTGCACCACGTTGTCGTGGGGCAGATGGCAGTCGTTGCAAGTGGCCACCGCGTGATGCGAACCATGCTGCCAGCCGTCATAGTCGTCGCGCATGATGTGGCAGTTGATGCAAACCGCGGGATCGTTGGACAGGTACGAGGTGCCGTGGGCCGCCACGAAGGTGTAGGTGCTCAAGCCCAGGAACACCCCCAGGAAGACGCTGGCGGCCAGGCTGAACACGAGCAATCGGCGCTTTCCACTCATGGGCATCCATTCGGGGTGCCCGGCACCGGCCCAGCACGAAGAACAGCATGAAACAAATTTAGGACTCGTCAATCCTGAATTCACCTGACCCGCGTGTAAATAATCAGAGGACCGGTCAGGCCGGTCCTCTTCAATATTTCAAGTCCTTTTAATATATCGTGATGGAACCGTTTACCGTGTCCAGGTCGATGGCCTGCTCACCCCCGGGGAAAACCGCCGTGACGAGGTGCTTCTTCACCGCCACCTGCTCGGCGCCTTTGGCGTTGAAGGAGATGCTGCCATTGACGGTGTTGGCCTTCAGCTTCCCCTTCAGGCCGGCCACCTGCAGGGTGATGGAGCCGTTCACTGTCTCGGCCTGGATGCCCTTGCCCAGGGCATCCAGCTCGGAGCCCTTGATGGTGCCGTTCACGGTTTCCAGGATCAAGCCGCCGTGCACCTTATCCAGTGTGATGCCGCCATTCACCGTTTCCACCTTCAGCGAATCCGTCACCCCCGACACCCACACGGGTCCATTGACGGAACTGACCTTCGCGTCGCCCTGGGTACCGCTGAGCATGATCTCGCCGTTCACGGTTTCCAGCCGGGGCGACACCCGGCTCGGCACCTTCAGGGTCATCTGGCACTGGGGGCCACGGTAGCTGCCACCGTCCGTGTGCTTGGGGTACTCCCCGCGGATCTCCAGCGAGCCCTTGCCCACCACGATCACCACCTTCACCTGCTCGTCCCTGCTGCTGGGCTTGAACTCGCCCGTGAACTGGACCTCCTCGCGATCCCAGGCCTCCACGCGGATGAAGCCGTTGACGTTTTTCACCTTCAGGCTGGAACCCGAGGCCAGCGGCAGGGTGCGCGTCTCGGTGGTCTTTTCCGCCTTGGCGGGCTGGATCACCTGGGACTGGGCAACCAGCGGGGCCAGCAATAGGACGAAGGCGGCGATGGGTCGGGCCAGGCGCATGGTTCCTCCGGTGTCTCTGGTTGAGTGGCCTGGCTACGAATAAAAAGGCGGGCGCGTTTAGCCCCCGCCAGCCCCCCCGGGGGGTCTAGGAGCGTGTCCGAATCATGGGTGGGGGCTGCACCGGGGCGCCAGCCGAGGGCTAGAACTTCAGGCCCGTGCTGAGGTACACGCGGCGGGCGCGGCCCCAGTTGGTGGGGCCCGCTAGGCCGAAGCCTGCATTCGGCGCGAAGGGCGTGCTCAGTGGTGCCCCAGAAGCCAGGGCCGAGTAGCCGGTGCCGAAGGTCACCTGCTGCTGGTGGTTGAAGAGGTTCTCCACTACCACCTTCAGGTAGGCGTCCACCTTCCGGCTATTGGCCAGCTTCACCAGTTGGAAGTCCTGCTGGGCGCTGAAGTCCACGTAGTACTGACCGTGGTAGGCCCCGTCCCCGCGGACGTTGTTCTGGTACTGGAGCAAGGTCAGCGGATTGCCTGTGGCCTGGGGATCAATGGCCGCGTTCAGACTGCTTGGATCGGTGATGGTGCGGCTGTGGCTGAAGGACTGGGGCCCGTCGTAGCTGAAGAGGATGCCGGTGTTCAGGTTGCCCAGCGGATTGGCCCAGCGGTAGATGGCATTCACCCGGGACCGGACGGGGACGTGCCCGAGCAGGTAACCGTAGGGATTGGTCACGGCGGGATCATACATGCGGGCCCCATCCTGCACGGTGAACCAGTTGTACCCGGCTCCGCTGCCGGGCCCGCCCTTGGCCTCGCCCTCATAGTTGCCTTTGAGGCTGCTGAAGACCAGGTTTCCGCTCACGCTCAGGCGCCCCTTCACGGTGGCCGCGTCCAGCTCGACGCTGTGGTAGTCGCGCCTGGCGGCGGATTCGTTATGCCAGTAGGTGACGTAGAGCGGGCTGCCGCCACCCGGATTGGGCACCGTGCCGTCGTTGCCCGAACGGAAATCAATCAAGTTGTTCCAGGTCTTGCTGACGTAGGTGGCCTTGACATGGCCCTCGCCGAGGGCCGGATGCCGGAAGTTCCGATTGACGCTGAACTGGACCTCGTCCACCGTCTGGGCTTTCAGGTTCCGGTCCACCTTGATGTTGACAGCGGCGTCGGTGTACGAGGAGGGCGTGGGGTTGTAGTTCGCAGGGTTGCCCAGGGCGGTGAGGGGCTGCACGCCAGCGGGCCCGTTGTAGTCGAAGGTGGCGAAGATGGGGTTGTTCACGTAGGTGGCCACGCTGAGCTGGATCTCCAGGGGCTTGCCGTTGTAGCGGCTGTAGGCCGCGCCGAGGATCCAGGACCCGTCGCCAGTGATGTCGTAGTTGACGCCAAACCGGGGCGAGGGGGCGCTGTTCGAGGCCGTGGTGCGGTGGAAGGCCCGGTCCTCGGCGGTGTACTTGTCCCAGCGCAGGCCCAGGTTGGCGTTCCAGTGCTTGTCCAGCGACCACTTGTCGTTCACGTACAGGGATTCCTGGACTGTGCCCGCTTCACCCGGCTGGATCAGCCAGGCGTTCAGGCTGGCGCCATCGGTATTGGCCGTGCCCGCCGCGAGGTTGAGGCCGCTGGCAAGGGCATATGAGTTCCAGGTTCTCCCACCGATGACCAGGTCCACCGGCGACTGGGCGCCCGAGGCCTTGGTGGTGCCCCGGTAGTAATCTACGCCCAGGTCCAGCTGGTGGTTGCTCTCCCCGTTCGCCAGGAAATAGGAGAACTTCAGGTTGGCGGTCTGGTTGTTGCGGAGGTCGCCGGGATCGCGGGAATCGAAGTACCCGGCCTGGTAGAAGTAGGCGTCGTCGTTGTTGAGAATGGGCAGGGCGATGTTATTGGAGCCCACATGGATTTTCTGGTCCTTCTTCCCGAACTTGAGACTCATGGTGAGCACATCGGTCAGCAGGCTGCGGAGCTGCAGACCATAGACTTCCTGAGTGAACCGCCGGGTACTGAAGTGCCCGTCGCCGCTCCCCACGTAGTCGATGTTGCCGAAGGTTTCGCCATAGGCATGGTAGGTGCCCACCAGTGAATGCCGCTCGGTGATGGCCCAGGTGAGCCTCAGTTGGCGCCGGATGTCCTTGATGTCTTCCTGATAGGGGGCACCCACCGGCGCGCCGATGGCCGCCTGGTCGCTGGGCAGGGCCTGGGCGTTGGTGCGGGCCGTGCTGAAGTAGCTGGTGTAGAACCAGAGCTTCGACTTCACGATGGGCCCGCCCACCTGGAACATCCTCTCCTGATTGATCACGTCGGAGAACGCACTGGCGTTTTCGCCGTGACGGGCGGCCTTCCAGCGATCGCTGCTCAGGTCCCACCGCAGCTGGGCCGTGAAGTCGTCACCGCCCGACTTGGTGATGGTGTTCACCACGCCACCTTCGACGTCGCCGAACTCGGCGGGGATGGCCCCGGTGATCACCTGAGTCTCTTCGATGGCATCGGTGACGAATTTCGCGCGGGGGCCGTTGTAGACGTTGTCAGCATAGTTCTGGCCATCCAATAGCCAGAGGTTGCCCGTGCCCTGGCTGCCGCGGATCTGCATGCCGCCCCGGTCCTGGTTCACGTTCTCCACCACGCCAGGGGCCATGAGCGCCACGTTGAGGGGATTGCGGTCCACCGGCAGGGCGTCGATGGTCTCCTTCGTGAAACTTGATGAAGTCTTGAACTCCGTCTTGTCCAGTTGGTTGGTGGAAGCCACCACCTCCACCACGGCCGCAGCCTCCTTGGACATCACGAAGCGGGTGCTGAAGTTCTGTTCCAGAGAAAGCCGCTCTTCGCGGTTGATGGAAGTGAGCCCAGCCCTGGACAGGCTGATGCGATAGAGGCCCGGGGGCAGCAGACGGGCCGTGAACCTGCCCCTCGCGTCGGTGACCACCGTGCGGACCCCTTGCAGGGAGGGGCTGCTGAGGCGGACCTCCACGCCGGCAAGGGGTGCCTCGGCGGGGTCCACGACCAGGCCCACAAGGCTGGCCGTCTGGGTGCCCTGGGCCAGGAGGGCAGGTTGGCCAGCGACCAGCGCGAACGCGGTGATCCCAAGGCGGGAACTAGAAAGGCGCATGAGGTTGCTCCTTAGGAGTGGGGTTGAGGGGGTGGAGTGTGGCTTCAATCTCAACCCCCCTCCGGACGGGGCCCAGCCTTCTGGGGCGTCCCGCGTGATTCCGGGGTGAAACAGTCCAAATGAGGGGTAGGACCCGAACGGGGACGGGACCTTTCCCCGCCCAGCCCGTCACACACCCCGGGAACCGGACGGGTCACGCCGGAAGGCCCTGGCCCACCCAGCACCCCCGCCTGGGAAGCACCTTAAAGTGAGAGGGGCTGGTCGTGGCTTGGGGGGATCAATACCCTCCCGGTCTGGCGGATATGCCAATGGGCGCATCGTCCCGGGGCTCCGGTTCCGTCGACCAGTTGGCGCCGTCGATGCTCCAATCAAGCCCGCGGGGTTCCCCCGTGAGAGCTTCGATCTCGTCCCGCATGGCCTACGGGGACAAACGGCGTTCCAGAACCTTGGAGCGCACTGGAGGCCAGGGTTCGCGGCGAGTCTTCGCTCACTTCAACCCAACCATCTCTGGGCCGCTATACTCATCCCTGCCGGAGCGTCCATGTCTCAGTCCATCGACCAGCCCGAACTCAGCGCCGCGGAATGGAAGCTCATCCAGGATCTGCGGACCCTGCCTGACGAGGCCCTGCGCGTGCGCGTCCAGGCCTCGTTGCAGGAACTCCTCTTCTTCTTCCGCACCCCCAAGTGCCAAGGCATGGGCGTGGAGGGCTTCCCCTGCGGCGACCCCCGGTCCTCCTGCGAGGACTGCCATCAGATCTGGGAGATGCTGGACAAGGTGGCTGAACGGGGCCGGAAACTGTGACCGGAAAGACCTGGCACCTGATCCGAACGGCCATAGCCTGGACGAACTGATCAGAGCAGGTCCCACACGGCACGCGCCTGGCCCGCGGCATTGGCGGTGACGGCCTTCACCTGGGCGCGAGGACCCTCCGGCAACCGGCGGGCCGCCTCCAGGGCTTGGAGGCGGAAGGGCGGGGCCAGGGTGGACCAGGCCGCGAGCAGCGCCCGGGTCCAGGCTTCGTCGCCCAGGGCGGCTCGGGCGGGCCACCGCCAGGCGCTCCCGAGTCCGGGTTCGCCCAGCACCCGCAGGGTCTTCGCGACCTGGTCCGTTCGCAGCGCCAGTTCCGCAGCGGCCTCGGCTGCCTCCCGCTGCGCGAAGGGGTCCGGCAGCAGGGCCAGCAGCGCCGGCAGGGCCGCTCCCTCGCCCACCTTCCCCAGGGCCCGCGCCAGGGCGAAACGGGCGCCCTCGGGAGCATGGGCCAGAGCCTCTGCCAGCCAGGCCCCATCCCCAGGCCGGGCCGCAGCCACCAGGCCCTCCGCGGCCGAACGCCGAATACCCACCGGGCCCGTGGCCAGAGCATCCAGGTAGGGCGCGAGCCGCTGTTCCGGGCCCTCGTCCCGCCGGGGGCCAGCGACCGTGGCCGTCTCCCGGTCCCGGGCGGCGAAGCCCGGCAGGGGTTCCTCGCCCCAGCCCGCTGCTTCCGCGCTTTCCAGCCAGGTGGACAGTTCCTGTCCAAAGGCCAGCATGTCAGTTACCCGCTTCGCGGGATCCGGTTGCAGGGCCCGCATCACCAGCCCAGCCAACCGCGGGGGGAAGCCCGGTCGCACCGACGCCGGGGGCAGCTGCACCTGGGCGTAGGCCTGGCCCGTGGTGAACTCGTAGAGGATCGCCCCCAGGGCATAGACATCGCAGCGGCCATCCACCCGCCGCGGATCCCCGTGCTGTTCCGGCGCCATGTAGCCCAGGGTGCCCACCACCATCTGGCTGCGGGTGGCCCGGGTCTGGCCCTCTTCCCCCTCCCAGAAGCACACGCCAAAATCCGTGACCTTCAGGCGGCCGTCCGCAGCGAAGAGCAGGTTCGACGGCTTGAGGTCCCGGTGGACCACGCCGGCCGCGTGGGCCACACCCAGGGCCGCGCAGACCGGGATCAGGCGGCGCATCAGGGTCGAAGGGGCCTCGCCTCGGCAGGCCTTCAGGCTGCCCTCGGGCAGCAGCTCCATGATCAGGTACGGCCAGGTGCCGCTATGCCCATAGGCGAAGATCTCCACCAGGTTGGGATGCGCCAGGCGCGTGAGCACTTCGCCTTCGCGCAGGAAGCGGCGCACCAGGTCCGCATCGCGGTGGACCTCGGGGCGCAGCAGCTTCACGGCGCAGGCCACGCCTGGACGGAACCGGTCCTCGCCGCGGAAGACGATGGCCATGCCCCCTTCGCCCAGCGGCTCCAGCAGACGCACGCTGCCGATCTGGGCTGGGGGCTTAGAGCTCATGACAACACGCCTCGTGGCCGCGTCGGGTGTTGAGATGAGTTCTTGAGCCCATTCATGGGGCGGGGACGGCGCGGTTGCGCCCCCCGGCCTTGGCGCCGTAGAGGGCGGCGTCGGCGCGCGCGATCAGAGCGCCACCGTCACTGTCGCCAGCCTTGAGTTCGGCCACTCCCAGGCTGCAGGTGATCTGGATCTTCTTCCCATCCTCCAGGGCGATGGGCTCGGCCGAGATCGCCCGCCGGAGGTCCTCGGCGGCGATGAGGGCCAGCGTCACAGTGGTCTCCGGCAGCACGGCGAGGAATTCGTCCCCGCCCAGGCGGCCCACAGGGTCAGAACCCCGCAGGCGACGGCGGAGCAGCGCCCCGAAAGCGGCCAGAACCTGGTCGCCCGCCTGGTGGCCGTGAGTATCGTTGACGAGCTTGAACCAGTCCAGATCCACCAGGATCACGGACAGGGAGCGCTGGTGGCGGCGGGCCAATTCGAAATTCGCTTCCAGGTGGTTCAGCACCGTGGCCCGGTTGTTCACGCCGGTGACGGGGTCCAGCGTGGAGCGTGCCGCCATGTCCTGGTGGTACCGGCGCTCGGGGGCGTCCATGTGCTTGAGCTTGAAGGCATGGGCCCCGACCCGGAGCACGTCCCCCTCCTTCAGGCAGACAGGCCCTGGATCCGCCTCGACCCGGTGACCGTTCACGAACACACCATTGGTGGAGGCCAGGTCCCGCAGTTCGACGGCCTCAAGATCGGCGGACACGCGCAGTTCGGCGTGCTGGCGGCTCACCTCGGGCTCGGGGAGACAGAGGCCGTTCTCCGGCGCCCGCCCCAGGCTCAGCCCGTACAGGGGCAACTCGATGAACTGGCCCATGGGTTGGCCCACGTACCGGATCAGCACCCATTCGCGCGTGTCGAGCTCCCCCAGGAGCTCCGCATCAGCCGAGGGAACGGCCGGGTCCCAGGAGGGGAGTTCGGGAGGCGTGGGATCGAGGGGCATCCCGGAAATTCTACCTGATAACCGGCATCCTACCCTTCGCAGACCCGGTTCCGCCCGCTGGCCTTGGCTGCATAGAGGGCGGCGTCCGCCCGGGCCAGCAGCTGCCCGGCATCCAGGTCCGAGGCGGTCCGTTCGGAGATACCCAGGCTGCACGAGATGTTGAGGTTCCCGCTGGGCAGCACCACCGGCATCGCGACAATGGCCTTCCGCAGCCGTTCCGCGAAGGGCCGAGCCCCGGAAAGATCCGTCTCCGGCAGCACGATGATGAATTCCTCGCCGCCGATGCGGCCCGCCAGATCCGCCTCTCGCAGGATTGACAGCAGCTGCTCCCCGAAGGAACGCAGCACGAAATCCCCGGCCCCGTGGCCATGGGTGTCGTTCACGCGCTTGAAGTGATCCAGGTCGCAGACCACCACCGCCAAGGGGCGGTCATAGCGCCGACTCAGGCCGAACCGGTTCTGGAATTCCGCCAGGACGCTGCCCCGGTTGGCCAGCCCCGTGAGGGGATCCCTGGTGCTCTGATCCAGCATGGTCTCGTGAAAGGCGCGTTCCAGGGGATCCAGGAACACGAGCTTGAAGACATGGCCCCCGACCTCCAGCCGATCTCCAATCCGCAGCGTCACGGGCGCATGGAGCAGCTCCCCATTGACGCGGGTGCCGTTGGTGGAATCCAGGTCCTCCACCTCGACCTGCCCCTCCACCAGGCGGAGCCGCGCGTGCTGGCGACTCACCTCGCTGTCGAGCAACGCCACGCTGCAATCCGGCGCCCGGCCCAGGATCATGTCGCCGGGCACGATGGGGAACACGCGGCCCAGGGCCGCCCCGGCGTAAGCCACCAGGGCCCACTCCGTCGGGGGTTGGAGGGCGTCGCCTTCCTGCTTGCCGCGTACTACGGTTTCCATCTCGGGCAGGCCCGGCAGGGTGCCGGCATCGTGATCGGGGGGAGGGAACAGGGGCTTCTTGGTCATGGGTCCTCCACGAAGCAGCTCACCAGGCCGCCGTCATCCTTGCGCCGGGCCAGGATGAAGGGGGCGCGCTCGGCCTTGATCGCCAAAGGCTGCAACTGGACCAGCAGCCGCCCCTGCCGGGGATCGTGGCGCAGGTCCGCCACGCCTCTGCGCGGCAGCCGGAACAGCCCGAGCACCTCGAGGTTCCGCACGTTCTCGCCGGTGCCCCGCACCAGCTGCAGGCTGTAGCGCATCCACTGCCCCTTGGGCAGGTGCTGGATGTTCTCCCCCTGGATGGGCACAGCCAGCGCCAGCATGGCCCCCAGGCCCGGCTGAGCCGACCCGGCCTCCAGGGCGGGATCAAGGCGCCGCACTCCTGACACGCCCACGGGTTCCAGCCAGCGGCGCAGGGCCGGGTGGGCCGGCGGCTCCAGCCGGCCCAGCGTCTTGGCCCGGCGCGGCAGGGGCGGCACGGTGAGCTGGGCGCCCTGGCCCGCCGTGAGTGGCGTCATGCGGACCACTTCGGCCTCCACGCCCCAGCTGGCCCAGCCGGCTTCCGCTTGCAGCACCGCGTGGAAGGGCTCGAGGGTTCGGCCCTCGACAGCCTCGTGCAGCAGGCGCATCTCACGCGCGGTCGCCGCAGGGGCCTCGAGCCCGCCCAGAGAATCGGCCCGCAAGGCCGCAGACCGATGACTGCGGAGGCGGAAGGGCTCGGGGGCCACTTCTACCACCTTCAAACCGGCGAAGGCGCGGCGCAGCGTTTCCGCCGCGTCTGAGACTGCGTCCTTCATCCGCTGGTACATCAGGCTTCCTTCACCACTAGGCTCTGCAGCGCAGCGGTGACGCGTTCCAGGGGCTCGGTCAGATCCATGTGGTAGCCCGCCTCCAGCAGCTTCAGCACCGCCTGCTCCTGGGCTACCGAGTCCACGGAAGCCGCGAACATCACGCGCAGGGGCGCGGCCCCCTCGGCCAGCTGGAGTAGCAGATCCCTGGGCCCGGCCCGGAAGGCGTCGCCCACCTTGGCCAGGGGCGCCTCCTGGCTCTTCTGCACCGCCAACACCGGGTACTTCGCGTCGCCGGTCCAGCCTCCGGCCAGTTCCGTGGCGCTGAGGATGAACAGGTCCGGCGGGGTTTTCAGCTCCTTGAGCAGGGTCTTCTGGATCACTTCCTCCTTGAGGTGCGGCTCCAGGGATTTGCCGTAGAGGATGCTCTGCAGGCGCGTGGGCGTGATGGGCTCGGTGTAGCGGAAATCCAGGGGAATGCCCGAGGTGTCCGTGACCAGAAGGCCACCGAGGTAACTCGCGCCCTCCTTCACCGCCATGAAGTAAGCCAGCTTGATCGGATCGGCCATGAACACACCTCTGCAGGAAGGCTACCGCTTCATCGGCAGAACGACCCCTTGCCTTTTGCGCTGCACCTGGTACATTGGATTTTCCACTCATTGGGGAGTGGTCTAATGGTAGGACAACGGTTTCTGGTACCGTCAGGTGAGGGTTCAAATCCTTCCTCCCCAACCATTCACAACTTGTTCGATGGTCCCATCGTATAGCGGTTAGTACACCGCCCTCTCACGGCGGGAACAGGGGTTCGATTCCCCTTGGGACTACCAGCAGCGGCCCGGCGCAAGCCGGGCCTTTTACTGTCCCAAGGGGAATCGAAATCCCAGCCAGCGCGCAGGTAGGGCCAGACGCGGACAGCCCGGGGGGCTGTTCGCGTTGGTCCGCCGCAGGCGGAGGCCCGTGCGCTGCTGGCGTGCGAATTCCCCTTGGGACTACCAACAGCGGCCCGGCGCAAGCCGGGCCTTTTACTGTCCCAAGGGGAATCGAAATCCCAGCCAGCGCGCAGGTAGGGCCAGAGTACTCAAGCCTGCGCTTGCGGTTCGTCTCTCAGCTTCGCCAGGTACCGCCCCTCGATGCGCCGCGAGATCACCACAACCAGCACGATGAGCACGGTGGCGGCAACAACCAGGAAGCCCGAGCCACAGGCCGCGACGACGCCGAGGCTGGCCGTCACCCAGATGGCCGCGGCGGAGGTGAGACCATGGATGCGGCGGCTGTGGCTCGATTCCCGGAAGATCTCACCTGCTCCCAAAAAACCGACACCCGTCGCAATGCCCTGGATGACGCGGGTGAAGGCCTGCTGATCCTGGCCCGTGGACAGCTGTAGCGGCACCACGACGAAGAGCGCCGAGCCGAGGGCGACCAAAGCGTGCGTGCCGACACCGGCGGATTTGCCCGCCCGGAAGCGATTCCAGCCGATGATCGCGCCAGCCAAGGCCGCCATGACAAGGCGCGCCAGGATGACGAGATCCCCTTTGTGGAATACGAATTCAAATTGGGTTTCCATAGTCCGTTCTCCTACACGACGAACAAGGTCAGCGGCGGGTGCCTGCCGCGGGGCCTCAGGTGCTCCCGGAAGGGAGTCCGGGTCGGGTGAGGCCTGGCACTTTGGCAAGGCTGCCCAGCGGCATGGTGTCCAGGAGCCGGATGGCCGCCTCCACCGCGAGATCGAAGGACTCCCTGGTGTTCTGGATCTCCACCTTGTTGCGGAAGAAGTTGGCGACCTTGAATTCGGCGAAAGGGACGTTGAGAATGGTCATGGTTCGAGCCCCGGGTACTGGACTGGATCCTACTCCCGAAGGGGCTCAGACTCATGCTGAGCGTCTACTTCCAGGTGGGTACGCCAGTCATCGGAGACTCCCGCAGGCTCGCCTATTGTGCCTTCGCCTTGTCCAGGGCGCGTTGCCGGAGGTCCTTGAACTCGGCCTCGGTAATCAGGCCATCCTTTTTCATTTTTTCGAGCTTTTCCAGTTCGGATCTGAGGTCGAAGGGGGCGGCAAGGGGGGGTTTTGCAAGGGCCATCTCAGGCTTCGGGTCGGTGAGGGGTCTTGGATCGGTGACGGGCTTCGGGTCGGCATCGGCCCAGCCGGTGGGGATCTTGGCGGGATCCAGGTTCTTCTTGTCCCCGAAGGACTCGACCCGGCCATCCACCAGGCGCACGAAGAACCGCTGAATGTTCTCCTTCCGGCCCACGCTGAACCACTTGTCCTGGTCGAAGGTCTCGTACTCCAGGTACCGCACGTTGCCCTGCCGGATCGCCAGGCTTGGTTTCCCCAACGTCCCGAAGACCTGATCTTCCGACATGCCTACCTGGACCCGATTGATGTTGAAAGACGGGGTGGCACAGCCGAGGCCCACCAGGGCAACCAGGACAGTTGGCACGAGCGCTTTGTTGAGATTCACCGGTTCCCCCAGACACAGCCTGTGTTCGCCAACTATTGCGGAAGGGCGTTGGTTGCACAAGGCGTCGGCTGCGCCTGCCATCCACCTCGGCGCGATGAAGATCATGGGTTTCAGTTTGACGCGATCGTTCCGTCGTTTTGATTGAGCACTCTCGACGGGCACGACTTCGGACGTTCGGGTGCCATTACTATCTACTGTATTATCAATTATTTCTGATACCAGTCAAAGCAGCACCATTATTGCTTTGAGTAAGAGTGATTCGGTGAAATCGCGTCTCGAGGGCGAGGCTGTTGCATCCCTTCGTCGGGCGCATGTGGCTTTGTTTCGACCCTCGCCATTCCGGCTCTGCCGTCGATCGGTCACCGTCGAGGAGTACCCCATGCAGCACGATCTCTTTCTGCCGGCCCGCCTGGGCACCCTGGAGCTCAGGAACCGCATCGTGATGGCGCCCATGACGCGCAACCGGTCCCTGGGCAACGTTCCGCAGGCTTTCGCCGCCACCTACTACGGCCAGCGGGCCGGGGCCGGACTGATCGTGACCGAGGGGACTTCCCCTTCCCCCAACGGCCTGGGCTACGCGCGCATCCCCGGCCTGTTCAGCCCGGAACAGATCCAGGGCTGGCGGCCAGTGACCGAGGCGGTCCATCAGCGCGGTGGGCGCATCTTCGTGCAGCTCATGCACACGGGGCGCATCGGGCACCCGGCGAACCTGCCCAAGGGGGCGGAGGTGCTGGGCCCCATCGCCGAGGCTGCCAGTGGGGACATCTGGACGGATACGTCGGGGCTGCGCCCTCACCCCGTGCCCAGGGCCATGACTGACTTCGATCTGCAGCAGGTGATCGCGGAATACGCGCAGGCCGCCAAGAATGCCCGGGAGGCCGGCTTCGATGGCGTGGAGTTGCACGCGGCGAACGGCTACCTGCTCGAGCAGTTCCTCAATCCCGGCATCAATCGGCGCAGCGACGACTGGGGCGGCACCCTGGAGAACCGGGCCCGGCTGCTGCTGGAAACCACCCAGGCCGTGGCCAAGGCCATTGGCGCGGACCGCGTGGGGGTGCGACTTAGTCCCTTCGGCGTCTTCAACGACATGCCCCCCTATCCCCGCGTGGAAGAGGCCTACACCTGGCTGGCGGGCAAGTTGTCGGATCTCGGCATCGCCTACCTCCACCTGGTGGACCACAGTTCCATGGGCGCCCCGGCAGTGCTCAGCAGCACCAAGGCGGCGATCCGCAAGGCCTTCCCCGGGAGCCTGATCCTTTCCGGTGGCTACGACCGGGCGCGGGCCGAGGCGGATCTGGCAGCGGACCGCGCGGATTTCATCGCCTTTGGGCGTCCCTTCATCGCCAATCCGGAATTGGTGGAGCGTCTGCGGACCGGTGCCCCGTTGGCTGAGCCCGATCCGGCGACTTTCTACACCTCCGGCGAAGCGGGCTACACCGACTATCCCGCCCTGGCCACCTGAAGGCTCAGACAGGCCCACCACTGCTGGAAAAGCCCCCTTCGCTTGGAGCCATTCATGACCACCGACGCGCTGCCTTCCCTGGCGGAATTGAAAGAGACCATCGGCCCCGGCGCCGCTGCGGGCCGCTCTAAGCGCTGGTGGATCACTGGCGGTCTCGGGCTGGCGGTGTTGGCTGCGGGCCTGCTGGCGTACACCCTCAGGAAGCATAAGAGCCAGGTGCAGTACCTGAGCGTGGCTGTGACGAGAGGCGATCTGGCGGTGACCGTGGAAGCCACCGGCACTCTGGAGGCGGTGACGAGCGTGGAGGTGGGCTCCGAGGTGTCAGGCCGGGTCATCCGGGAACTGGTGGACGTCAACGATGAAGTCAAGAAGGGCCAGATCATGGCCGAGATCGATCCGGAGTCCCTGCGCTCGACTCTGGACCAGGCCCAGGCGCAGCTGCGGGGAGCCAGCGATGCGGTCCGTCTGGCCCAGGCCACCGCCACCGAGTCGGCCCGGACCCTCGCCCGGAACAAGCAGCTGGGGACGGAGGGCATCCTTTCCCAGGCGGAGCAGGACGCCGCCATGGCCGCAAGGGACCGGGACAGCGCCTCGCTCCGCTCCGCCCAGGAGAACGTGCGCGTCGCCCGAGCCGCCCTGGACATGACCGGCAGCAAGCTGCAGAAGGCGACCATCCGAGCGCCCATCGACGGCGTGGTACTGGCGCGCCTGGTGGAGCCGGGCCAGACGGTCACCGCGGGCTTCCAGACACCGGTGCTCTTCAAGCTGGCCCAGGATCTGAAAAAAATGAAGCTCAACGTGGACATCGACGAGGCGGATGTCAGCCGTATCGTCGCCGGCAAGGTGGCAACCTTCACCGTGGAGGCCTACCCGGGGCGGGGTTTCCCCTCCGTGGTCACCTCGCTGCAGATGGAACCCAAGGTGTCGCAGAACGTGGTGACCTACCTGGCGGTGCTCAGCGTGGACAACACGGACCGGGCCCTGCTACCAGGAATGACCTGCACGGCCCTCATCCAGGCCGAGACCAGGCGGGGTATCCTGATGGTGCCTAACGCCGCGCTACGCTTCACGCCGCCCAGCAAGCCCGGCGTGAAGAGCCCGGTGCTGGTTGCCGACGGCAAGCACCGGGTCTACGTGCTCAAGAACGGCATACCCTTACCCATCGAGGTCAAGCCGGGGGCGTCGGACGGCCACAACACCGAGATTCTCGAAGGCGGACTCACGGAAGGCATGGCCGTCCTCACGGACACCAAGGATTCGTCGTGAATCCCGAAACCGTCGGGGCCGTCTCCCTGGTGGAACTCCAGGGGCTCGAAAAAGTCTATGGCAGCGGGGAATCCGAAGTGCGGGCCCTGGCGGGCGTAAGCTTCCGCATCGAGGCCGGCGAGTTCGTGGCGGTGATGGGCGCCAGCGGCTCAGGTAAATCGACCTGCCTCAACATGCTGGGCTGCCTCGATATGGCCACCGCGGGCCACTACCTGTTCTGCGGCCTGGACGTGGGTTCCCTGAGCATCGACCAGCTGGCCCTCCTGCGCCGGCACTATCTGGGTTTCGTGTTCCAGGGCTACAACCTGTTGGCGCGCACCAGCGCCCTGGAGAACGTGGAACTGCCCCTGGTCTATCGCGGCGTCCCCGCCGCGGAACGCCGCCAGAAGGCCACTCAGGCCTTGCAGGACGTGGGCCTTGGCGACCGGATGCACCACATCCCCAGCGAGCTGTCGGGCGGCCAGCAGCAGCGCGTGGCCATCGCCCGCGCCATCGTGACCAGCCCGAAGATGCTCCTGGCCGATGAGCCCACGGGCAACCTGGATTCCGCCCGCAAGGTGGAGATCATGAAGCTCCTGGGCGACCTGAACCGCGACCGGAAGATCACCATCGTCATGGTCACCCACGAGCCCGACATGGCGGCCTTCGCCAGCCGAACGATCCACTTCAAGGACGGCCTCATCGAACGCGACGTGGTGGCGGGGAAGGCGGGCGCATGATCTGGACAACGATCTTGATGGCCTTCCGGGAAATCCGGCGCAACCCCATGCGCTCCTCCCTGACCATGCTGGGCATCGTGATCGGCGTGGCCTCCGTGATCATCATGGTGGCCCTGGGCCGGGGCGCCGCCGCCAAGATCACGGCGGACATCTCGGGCATGGGCACCAACCTGCTCATCGCCACCCCGGGCAGCGAGCGCAAGGGACCCGTGGCCAGCACGGCCCAGCCCTTCAAGCAGGAAGACGCCCGGGCCGTGGTGCGCGAGCTTGGCAGCATCGCCGAAGTCGCCCCCGCGGGCAGCAAGAGCGCCCTCCTGGTGAACGGGAACCTGAACTGGAGCAGCACGGTGACCGGTTCCACCAACGCCTACTTCCGGATCCGCGCCTTCAGCTTCGAGCTGGGCGAAGGCTTCTCGGAGGCCCAGCTCCAGGGCGGCGCCGCAGTCTGCGTCCTGGGGGCCACCGTCCGCACCAAGTTGTTCGGCGCCCAGGATCCCGTGGGCAGTTCCATCCGCATCGCCAAGGTCAGTTGCAAAGTGGTGGGCGTGACCCGCCCCAAGGGCCAATCCACCTTCGGCATGGACCAGGATGACTTCGTGCTGGTGCCCCTGGCCACCTTTCAGCGGCGCCTCGCTGGCAGCACCGACGTGGGGATCATCTTCCTCAGCGCCCACCAGGAAAAGCAGATCCCCCGGGTGAAGGCCGAGGTGCTGGCCCTGCTCACGGAGCGGCGACGCATCGCCCCCGGCGCCGCGCCGGATTTCAATGTGCAGAGCATGGAGGAGATCACGGCCACCCTCAACACGGTCACCGGCGCCCTCATCGACCTGCTCGGGGCCATTGCAGCCGTGAGCCTGCTGGTGGGCGGCATCGGCATCATGAACATCATGCTGGTCTCCGTCACCGAGCGGACCCGGGAGATCGGCATCCGGCTCTCCATCGGCGCGCGGGGCCGGGAAGTGCTCTTCCAGTTCCTGGTGGAGGCCATGGCCCTGTCCTGCATCGGCGGGATCATCGGCATCCTGCTGGGCCTGGTGGTCAGCTTCTTCACGGCGCGCGTCCTGCACCTGCCCTTCAGCTTCGTACCGGACATGGTGGCCATCGCCTTCCTCTTCTCGGCTTCGGTGGGCGTGGTGTTCGGCTACCTGCCTGCCCGCAAGGCCTCCCGACTCAACCCCATCGAGGCCCTGCGCTACGAGTAACATGGCACATGCGCATGCGTTGGCTCTGGATCCTCCCTCTGGCCGTGGCCGCGACCATCGTGTGGCTGAGCGCCCAGTCGCACTACCCCATGGGCGTTCAGCTGCCACCACCCCTTGACAAGTTCGCCCACGCGGCCGTCTTCGGCGCGTTCGCCTGGGCGCTGGATCTGGCTCTGCAGTGCAACCGACCGGGCCTGCCCATGTACCGGCGGCACCTCCTGGTGTTTGTTGTGGTTTCAAGCTTCGGGGCCACGGACGAGTGGCACCAGGCTTTCGTGCCAGGCCGGGCCTGCGAGTTCGGCGACTGGGTGGCCGACAGCCTGGGCGGCGGCCTGGGCCTGCTGTTGGGGAGCCTCCAGGTGCTCTTCACCCGGTACCTGGGGCCTTTGACTTGGTTCCGTGGCTCCCGCCGCCGCGCCGACTCTGGCCGGGAACTGATCCTGGTGGCGGATCCCCACTGGGGCTCTGAGCTCACGGGCCTCGCAGTGGCCACAGCCCAGCATCCCGAAGCGGACTGGCTCTTTCTGGGCGACGTCTTTGACGTATGGGTGGGGCTGCCAGGGATGGAGACCGAGGCTCAACGCACCTTCCTGGCCTGGGTGGACGCGCGCCGGGCGGCGGGCCGCTGGGTGGGCCTTTGGCTGGGCAACCGCGAGTACTTCCTGGATGGTCATGCCGCCCACTTCGACCTCATGGGCGAGGGCCTCGGCGGCGCCCTTCCGGAGGAGGCCCTGGCCTGGGAACACGGCGACCTCATCAACAGTGCTGATCACCAGTACCGGCTGTGGAACCTGGTTTCGCGCTCCGGCCCGCTCTGGCTGGCCTTCCGACTCATGCCTGGGAGCGCGGCACGCAGCGTGTCCGCCTGGCTGGAGCGGAAGCTCCGCACCACCAATGCCAGCTACAAACTCCGGTTCCCGCAACAGGCCTTCCGCGCCGCCGCCGAGGCACAGACAGGCACCACGTTCCTCACCGGCCACTTCCACACCCATGAGGTCGAAGCCAACGGCATCGCCCTGCCCTGGGCCCACGCGGGGCGGTTCATGGTCTGGCGGGGCGGCAGCGTGGAGGCCCTCTAGAGTTCCAGCAGATCGGCTACTTCGCGCCGCAGTTCGGGGATACTTGTGCCCTTCGCAGCGCTCACCCAGGCGATGTCTTTGGGCTGCAGGCCCAGATCCGCGGCCACGTCCTTGCGCTGCTTGAGGGCCTTGCTGGGCTTCACCTGATCGGCTTTGGTAGCGACGATGCGGTGGGGCAGGCCTTCGCCCCGCAGCCACTCGATCATCTGGTGATCCAGCTTGGTGGGACCCACCTCGGCATCCACCAGCACGAAGACCATGCGCAGGGTGGGGCGCCCCGTGAGGTAGCCCTCCACCATGGCTTGCCAGGTGGCCCGTTCCGCGGCGGGACCCAGGGCGAAGCCGTAGCCCGGCAGGTCCACGATCCAACGGTCGGGGCCTGTGAGGAAGATGTTGATGAGCCGGGTGCGGCCCGGCGTCTTGGACACCCGGGCCAACTGCTTCTGGTTGGCCAGGGCGTTCAGCAGCGAGGACTTGCCAACATTACTGCGGCCCACGAAGGCCACTTCCGCATGGCAGATGCCCAGCTTCCGCGCATCGGCGGCGGAGGTGACGAAACGGGCATCGGTGAGGGGTTGGGCCATGGGGTTCCAGTCTTCAGTCTCCAGACTACAGCCCAATGCCCTTCACACTGTCACCAGACTCGTGGGCGTGGGCTGGTCGAAGGCGATGCGGCCATGGTCGAGGCCGATGACGCGCTTCTTCATGCGCTGGATGAGGCTGCGGTCGTGGGTGGCCACGATGACCGTGGTGCCCTGGCCATTGATGCGCTCGAAGAGGGTCATGATCTCCTGGGCGAGGTCCGGATCCAGGTTGCCCGTGGGCTCGTCCGCCAGCAGCACCAGCGGATCATTCACCAAGGCCCGGGCGATGGCCACACGCTGCTGTTCACCGCCGGAGAGTTGCAGCGGATAGCTGCTCAGCTTGTGCTGGAGACCCACCATCTTGAGGGCGCGGAAAGTCCGCTGTTTCTGCTCGGCGGCGCTCACGCCCAGCACCTTGAGCACGAAGGCCACGTTCTCGAAGATGGTGCGGCTGCGAATGAGCTTGAAGTCCTGGAACACCACACCCAGCTTGCGGCGCAGCAGGGGAATCTCCTTCTCGGGCATGGAGGCCAGGCGGTGGCCGGCCATGAGGATCTCCCCGCTGCTGGGGACCTGCTCGCGGAAAAGCAGCTTCAGCAGCGTGGACTTGCCCGCGCCGCTGGGCCCGGTGAGGAAGACGAACTCGCCAGAGTCGATGGCGAAGCTCACATCCGCCAGGGCGGTGTGGATGCGATCGTACTGCTTGCCGACGTGGGTGAGGGTGATCACGGCTACAGCCTATCAAAGGGGCTTCCAGGGTATCTTGACTAAACCCTCACACCCGGGTTTCGTGAACTGTCTACCCCAGGCTCGCCCTGGTTCTTTCTCCCACGGGAGCTGACATGACCCTCTCCAGCCGCTGGATCCCCATGTTTCTGGTCGGGAGTGCCCTGTTGGCCCAGGCCCCGGCGCCACCCGCGCCACCCGCGCCGCCCGCGCCGCCCGCCCCCTCGATCGGGGTGGACATGCCCACGGGCGCCCGGATTGAACGGCGCACCGAGCTGCTGACCCAGGGTTCCAAGCTCTGGGTGAGAAACCGGAACGGTGGCATTCGGGTGAGCGGCTGGGACCGGGACGAGGTGGTCCTCACGGCCCAGATCCGGGACAGTGAACGGCGCCGGGTGGAACTGGTGCTGCAGCGCAAAGGCGCTGACCTCGACATCGAGGCGGTCTTCCAGCAGCCCAGTTGGAGCTTCGGCGTCTATGTCAGCCCCCGCTGCGAGATGACGCTGCAGGTGCCCCGCAAGCTCCAGGGCCACTTCCGGACTTCCAATGGCAGCGTCGTCGCGGAAAACCTGGAAGGCTACGCCCGCTGCGAGGCCACCAACGGCAGCATCCTCGTGAACCACATCCGGGGCGAAGTCCACGTGGATACCACCAACGGCCCCATCGAGGCCCGCAGCCTGAATGCCCGCATCCAGGGCAGCACCACCAATGGCCGCATCATCCTGGAAGATGTCGAGGGTGGCGTCCGCCTGGAGACCACCAACGGCTCGATCCGCGCCCGCAACCTCGACGGCTGGGGCGAGGGCATCCGCCTCGAATCCACCAACGGCAGCATCGAGGTGGAGCTTGGCAAAGCCACCGGCGACCTGGTGGCCGAGAACAGCAACGGCTCCATGGAGATCAAGATCCCCGGTGCCCAGGTGATCGAGCTAACCAAACACAGCGCCCACGTCAAAGTGCCCGGCCGAATCCAGCCGATCCGCCTCGAGACCACCAACGGCAGCGTCCGGGTGAAGTAGGGCCGTGAAGTCCAGGAGCCCGTACTAGGAGCCGGGTAGTAACCTTGAGCCCATGCGCCTGCTGGTCCCTATCCTGATCGCCACCACCCTCGGCCTGCAGGCTCAGGTCTCGCGCCTGTCGGACGTGCAGGAGCGGCGGCTGGCCAATGGCGCCCGGCTGCTGGTGGTGGAACGGCGGGGCCTGGCCGCCTTCCACGCAACCCTGGTGTTTCGCGGGGGGCGCGCGGAAGAACCCACCGCGGCCGCCGGGGCCACGGACCTGCTGGCCCGGGCCCTCTTCGGCGCCACCTGGCCGGAGGACCTGGAATCGGCCAAGGGAATGTCCGCCCTGGACGCGCTGCTGAAACAAGAGGAGGGCCTGCTGGAGTCGCTGCGACTGGAGCGCCTCTCCGCTCGCCGCAGTGCCAGCGCCACGTCCCTGCCGTCCCTGGAAGCCAGCCTGGAAACGGTCCAATCCCGCCTGCAGGCACAATTCTCCTCCTCGCCGCTGGCGGATCTCTATGCCGCCCGGGGTGGGCGGCAAACGGCGGCGGCCACTGCAGATGCGCTGCTGGCCGAGACGGAACTCCCACTGGAGGCCTTTGAATTCTGGTGCCACACGGAGAGCCAGCGCCTCAGGACCCTGCAGCTGAGCCATTTCTCCACGGCCCGCACGACCCTGGAGCTGGATCTGAAACATCAGGGCGACCAGGGCCTGGCCCTGCTGCGCGGCGCGGCCCTGCCGGGTCACCCCTACGGCCGGGATCTCGCGGACCTGCTGCCGGCCCTGGAGGCCCTCCGCTGGTCCGACCTGAGGGCCTATGCCCAGCGGGCACTGAGTCCGCAACGCCTCACCATCATCCTGGTCGGGGGCCTGAGCCTGGAAAGCGCGCTGCCCCTGGTGGAACGGCACCTGGGCTCTCTGCCGGTTCCGCCGGACCTGGAAGACGCGATCCTGCCCGAGATTCCCGCCGACCTCGGCGACCGGCGCGTCCAGGCCTCCCTGGGCGGCACTCCGCGTCTCCTGGCAGGCTGGCGCATCCCGCCCCGCCAGCACCCGGACCACCTGGCCTTGCGCATGGCCGCTCAGCTGCTGGCGGGCGGTCAGACCAGCCGCCTGCCGAACCAGCTGGTCCAGAAGAAGCTGCTGGCCCGGCAGGTGGAACTCAGCCTGGACGTGCCCGGTGGCCGCCTGCCCAGCCTGCTGGTGGTCGACCTGCAACCCGCTGTCGGCCACAGCCTGGCTGAACTCGAGGGCGCGCTGAACAGCGAGATCCTTCGACTGCAGCAGGATCTCATCGCCCAGGAGGAGTGGCAGCGGGCCCTCGCCCAGCTGGAACTGGAACACCTGCGGGTGTGGGACGAACCCGCCGCCTTGGCCAGCTCTCTGGCCCGGGCCTGGGCGGAAGGTGGCGACTGGCGCTTGACCGAGCTGGACATCCAGCACCTTCGCATTCTGACTCCAGAAGCCGTCCAGGCCGCCGCCCGCCTCTGGTTGAAGCCCAGCCATCGCACCGCCGTGCTGTTGGAGCCCACGCTCACCGAAAGCCAGGATCCCCTGGAAACAGAACTCGCCCGGGTGCTCAGGACCCTGGCCGCCACCCGCATCAAGGACCCCGCCCAGCGGCAGCAGCTCGTCTCCGAGGCGCTCCGCCAACTGCGGATGCTGAGCGCCGAGGAGCGCCTTCGAACCCTGAAGTTGCTGGCAGTCCAATTGCCGCCGGAGAAGCGATGAGAACCCTCCTGCTGGCGGGGGTAGCCGCCCTGACGCTGTCAGCCCAGCCCAGGCCCCAACTGTTCACGCTGCCCAATGGCCTGCGGGTGGTGCACCTGGAAGACCACGAGCGCCCCCTGGTGCGGGCCCGGCTCCACCTGCTCATCGCGCCTGCCGATACGCCGCCTGGACGCCAGGGCCTGGCCGCGTTGGCCCTCCGGATGGTCAACCATGCGGACGCAGCCGGTATGAAGGCCGGTGTTTTCGACCGGCTCATCGAGAATGCCGGTATTCGACTCACCGTGTCCCCGGAGCCCGGCGGGTTGGAATGGCGGCTGCTGTCCCGCAGCCGCGATCAGGACCAGGCCTTCGGCCTGCTGGCCGACCGCCTGCTGCGGACGGTGTTCGATCCTGGGGCCCTGGCAGCGCAAAGGCTGGCGACCTGGCGCGAGGAGGAGGGACCGGAGACCTCCCCAGACACGCGCCTGCATAGGGCCCTGATCCAGGCACCTGAATCCCGGCCCACCCAGGCCGGCCTGAATGCCACCACCCTGGAGGATCTGCTCGTCTTTCACGCGCGGGTGTTCCGCCCTGACCGCGCCATCCTGATCCTGCACGGCGATCTCGGCCTGGAGCAGGCCAAGCGGCTGGTGCTCCTGAGCCTGGGTTCCTGGACCGCCAAGGAACCGGTTCCGCCCTACCGATTCCTGCCCGTGGCCACCCCAGTCCAAGGGGCGACCCCGGCAGCCCTACTGCGGTTCCCGACCCCTGGGGCCGCCCTGAGGCTCCAGACCGTGGCGGACCGGCCTGCTGACGTTTCGCCGGAAGCCGCTGCCCTGCTGAGCCTCCTGGTTCCTGCAGCCCCCGCCTTGTCCCGGGTTCAGGTCAGCCTGGCAGCCGGCAAGCTGGTGGCCACCCTGGACGAAGCGGCCGGGGGTTGGTCCCTGCTCGAGGAGCGCCTGGAGGGCCTGCGCCAGAGACAATTTACCCAGGCCGACCTGGACCGCGCCCGCGCGGCCTGGACCGCGGGGCGGGCCCTGGAATCCCTGAACCCTGGCCTGGAGATGGACGCAGCCTTCGCGGACGCTGCAGGCAGGCGGAGCCAGGCGACCCGCCTGCAGGCCCTCACGCCAGCGGACCTGAACTCAGCGCTGCGCCGCTGGCTCGATCCTGCGCACCTCCGCAGCGGCGCCGCCGGCGACCCCGAGGTGCTGAAGACGCTGTCTGGTGCCCCAGACTTTTACCTCAAACCCTGATTCGATCCTGATTGCGGTTCAGATCTCCACCTCGAACCGCGCCGCCAGATCCAGGTACCGGGCCCGGATGCCCTCGATGACGGCGGCCGGCAGGTGCGGCGCGGGCGGCTGCTTGTTCCAGCCCTCCAGGGTCTCCAGGTAGTCCC
>JBBRZL010000025.1:0-29001 GCA_038236735.1 Holophagales bacterium
AGGTCGCGGCCCTGGTCCGGAATGCCCGTGAGTTCGGGGTGGAGCTGTTCGACCTCGACAGCCCGGAGCAGGGCATCGTCCACGTGATCGGGCCCGAACTGGGCCTGACCCAGCCAGGTATGGTCATCGTGTGCGGCGATTCCCACACCTCGACCCACGGGGCCTTCGGGGCGCTGGCCTTCGGCATCGGCACCAGCGAGGTGGAGCACGTCATGGCCACCCAGACCCTCCCCCAGCGCAAGTCGAAAAACCTGCGCGTGCGCTTCGAGGGGGCCCTGCCCCCGGGGCTCGGAGCCAAGGATCTGGCCCTGGCCCTCATCGGCAAGATCGGCACCGCCGGCGGCACGGGCCACGTCATGGAGTTTACGGGTGCCGCGGTGCGGGCCCTCTCCATGGAAGCGCGCATGACCCTCTGCAACATGAGCATCGAGGGCGGCGCGCGGTCGGGCCTCGTGGCCGCCGACGACACCACTTTCGCCTACCTCCTGGGCCGGCCCCTGGCGCCCAAGGGTGCGCTGTGGGAGGCCGCCCTCACTCACTGGCGCACCCTGGTCTCCGACGAGGGCGCCGCCTTCGACCGGGAGGTCGTGCTGGAGGTGAGTGCCCTGGCCCCCCAGGTCACCTGGGGCACCAGCCCCCAGTGGGTGACCGACATCGCGGGACGCGTGCCCGATCCCGACGCGGCGGCCACCGAGGACGATCGCCAGGCCATGCGCCGGGCCCTCGATTACATGGATCTCAAGCCCGGCACGCCCATGGAGGCCATCGACCTGCAGGCCGTGTTCATCGGCTCCTGCACCAATGGCCGCATCGAAGACCTTCGCGAAGCAGCCACCGTGGCCCGCGGGCGGAAAGTGGCCGGAGGCGTGCGTGCCCTGGTGGTGCCGGGTTCGGGCCTGGTGAAGGCCCAGGCCGAGGCCGAAGGGCTGGACCGCATTTTCCTGGAGGCGGGCTTCGAGTGGCGGCAGCCCGGCTGCAGCATGTGCCTCGGCATGAACGAGGACCGGCTCGAGGAAGGCGTCCGCTGCGCCAGCACCAGCAACCGCAACTTCGAGGGCCGCCAGGGGCGCGGCAGCCGCACCCACCTGGTGAGCCCCGGCATGGCCGCCGCCGCGGCGGTGACCGGCCACTTCACCGACGTGCGCAAGCTTCTGGGAGCCTGAGATGGAACCCTTCACGATCCTCACGGGCATCGCGGCGCCCCTGCTGCGCGCCAACATCGACACCGATCTCATCATCCCGAAGCAGTTCCTCACGACCCTGGTGCGCTCGGGCCTGGGGCGGCACCTCTTCGACGAGGCCCGCTATGACGCCGAGGGCCGGGAGCGACCCGACTTCGTGCTCAACCGGCCGCGCTATCGCCAGGCTTCGATCCTGCTCGCCGGCCCCAACTTCGGCTGCGGCTCCAGCCGCGAACACGCCCCCTGGGCCCTGAAGGACTTCGGCATCCGCGCCATTCTCGCCCCCAGCTTCGCCGACATCTTCTACACCAACTGCTTCGCCAACGGCCTGCTGCCCCTGCAACTCCCCATGGAGACCATCGAGGCCCTGGCCGCCGTCGAAGGCCCCCTCACCGTGGACCTGCCGGCCCAGCAGGTGCAAGGTGGCGGCCTCAGCTTCGCCTTTGCCATCGAGCCCGCCCGCAAAGCCGTGCTGCTGGAGGGCCTCGACGAGATCAGGCGCACCGAGGCTAACCTGGCTGACATCGCGGCCTTTGAAGGCCGTCGACGCCAGCAGGCCCCCTGGCTGGAGATCCGCACCCCTTGATCCCTGGCCTGGGGCCAGGCTCAGCGGGCCTTCCACACCGCCGCGCCCGGCGCCGAGGCATCCAGGCCCACACTGCTGCCCGCTGGCTGGACACCCAACTCGCTCCAGAGGGCCGCCAGGTCCACCGCCACCGGCGCCGTCGCCCAGCGGCGATAGAGGCGCAGCAGCACGGGTTTTTCAAGACCTCGATCCGCCGTGCGCAGAATCGCCTCCAAGTCCATCGCCACCGCCTTGGTCACCCCAGCTGCCACCATGGCCTTAAGGGCATCGTCGAGTCCCTGCCTGAACTGGGTGGCCTTGCGAATCTCCAGGTCCGCCACGAGGCAGAAGAGGGCACCCCCCCAGTAGGTCCGGCCCCAGGTCGGCGTGCGGTCCAGACCGCGGTCCCCGGCGCGGGGCAGGCCTTCAGGCATGGATTGCTGGAAGGCCGCCCAGCAACTTTCGGGTTTCAGGAGCCCCCGGCGGACTCTGGCGAGGGGTTCCAGATAGGTGGCTAGGCCTTCGGTGAACCAGGCATGGCGTTCAGGCATGGTGGGCACGCAGAGGTGCACGAACTCATGGGTGAGCACCCAGTCCGCTCGGAGATCGGCCGCGCCGAGGTCTGGCGCCGCGAGGATGGTGACCACAGCCCCGCCCCGCCCGCCGGTGCTGCCAAACACCACGCCACTCCCGCGCGAGGAGGGCAGCAGGTAGAGCGCCGCCCGGGGCAAGGGAAACCGGCCGGCGACGGCCTGGATGGATTCCATGGCCTGTCGGATCCAGAGCTCGACCGGGCCATCTAGGCCGGTGGGGAATACTGCGGGCACCGCCGCGTCCACCACGCCTCCGGCGGCCTCCACCCGAAGGGTGCGGAACCGGCCGAAAGCGACCTGGGGGGCATTCTCCAGGTCGGCCGCCGCCAGGACCTGGGCGCCGGAGGGCTCCTGGAAGATGCCGCATAGCACTGACTGGCCTGTGGCCGCACGGAACCGCAGGGCGGCCCTGGCCGACCGGGCAGCGTTCCAGGGCCGCAGCAGGAAGACGCTGGGCGCCGCCAGGATCAGGCCGCTCCGGGCCTCCACCAGGTCCCGGTCATGCAACCCCCGGGCGGCCTGCTCCAGCAGGAAGCGATAGCGGAGGCGAATCTCCCGGTGGCGCGCTGCGGCCAGATACCAGGTATCCCGCTGGAGGGGCACCGGTCGCCAGGCCCCATCTTGAAACGCCTCCACTTCCCGGAGGAAGGGCTCGGCCCCATCGTCCACACTGAACTCGTCCGTCGGACCGGGGTCGAAAGCCGCCTCCACCAGCAGTTCCCGCCTGTCAGCGCGGAGGGTCACTGTGTAGCGCCACTCGGGCGCCGCCGCCATACACCTTAGCGCCAGCAGCAGCAGGGGGAGGCAACGCAGGGCCTTCATGGGCCCACCTTAGCGGGTCCTGGCCCCCCCTGAACCCCTATCCAGAATCGAGGCTTGGAAACCCAAGGGCAGCACCATCCGGTAGGCTGGGGAACAGCCCGAGGATCCCGCCCATGAAATCCATGACCGCCTTTGCCGAGCTCGTCCGCCCTCTGGCCGCAGGGCAGCTGCGGCTCACGCTACGGAGCGTCAATTCGAAGGCCCTGGACCTGAGCCTGCGCCTGCCCTCGGCCCTCTTCCCGTTGGAGGCCGGATTGCGCGGCCAGGTGCGCGAGGCCGCCCAGCGGGGCAAGCTGGACCTCAGCATCGAAGTGCAGGACGATCCTTCGCTGGAGCCCCGGTTGAACCGGGCCCTGCTGCGGGCCGTGGCCAAGGGCTGGCAGGAGGACGCGGAGTGGCTGAACCTCCCGCCCCTCTCGGCCGAGGCCTTCTTCCGGTTGCCGGGGGCCCTGCAGGCGCCTGCCTCCGATCTCGCCGAGCGCCTGGAAGTCCCCGTACGCGAGGCCCTGGCGGAACTGCTGGCCACCTGGAACGAGGGAAGGGCCCGCGAGGCGGAGCGCCTGCGGCCCTTCTTTGAGGGCGGCCTGGCCCGCCTCAAGGCCCTGCGGGAACGGCTGCAGGCCGAGGCCCAAACCCAGGCCACCGAGCTTCCCTGCCTCTATCAGCAGCGCATCGAGCAGCTGCTGGAAGACGCCCGCCTCGCGGGCCAGCTGCCCGCGGAGCGTCTGCTGGCGGAGGCGGGCGTGCTGGCGGAGCGCCAGGACGTGCGGGAGGAACTCATCCGTCTCGCCGCCCACTTGGATGACTTCGCCGAACGACTGGCCAAGGGCCGCATCGAGGGCAAGGCCGTCGATGTCTGGTGCCAGGAGGTGCTGCGCGAACTCAACACCACCGGCAGCAAGTGCAAGCGCCTGGACATGACCCGCGCAGTCATGGAGGCCAAGGGCGTGCTGGACCAGATCCGCGAGCAGGCCGCGAATCTTGAGTGATCACATCCCCAGCGGATCGTAGGGCAGGTCCATGGCGCCCTTCCAGACCCCGAACAGGCGGGTGCGGGTCCAATCCTCCTGGTTCGGCCTGAGCCGGCGCAGGCGACGGGAGAGGAACCATACGCTGCCATCCTTCAGGCGGAACTCGTCGTAGGGCGCCAGGCGCGCCTTCGCCATGTCCTCGGGCGCAACGGTTCCGGGGAACACCGCCCAGGCCCAGCGACCCGAGGCCAGCCCCGCAGCCCAGGCCTTACTAGCCATGGCGGCCGGATCGGTCACGACGATCAGCCCGGCAAAACCAGACCTCCCGTAGGTGAACCCATCGAAGCGCACCAAGGTGTTGCCCTGCTGGACGAAGGGTCCACTGCCCGGGATCCGCCACCGGGCCAGGTAGCCAGGCAGCCAGGCCTGCCGGGCCTTGAAGCGGAGCTCAAGGGTGGAAGGATCGAGTACGCGCACTTCGCCGTCAAGCTGGGCGACTTCTTGCTGGAGGGCCACTGCGACACGGGCCGCACCAAGGATCGAGCCATCCTGCATCCGCCAGCCCGGCCGTACCGAAACGCGCCACCGACGCCCATGACGGGAGGCCTTGATCCGGTCGGCCAGCTGGCCCGCCCAGCCGCCGCCCGGCGCCCTATCGATGAGCGTGAGCGCGGACTGGGCGGCCAGAAAGGCCTCCAGCCCAGGCCCCGCCGGCATCAACACCTCCAGGTGGGCCGCCTCCTCGCCGAATTCCGGGTCGGCCTTGGCATAGAGCTCCCGGCCTTCCGATAGGGGCACGGGTTCCAGCAAATCCTGGAAGAGCAGGTAGCCGCCCACGCCGAAGACGGCGAGCAGAAGCGCTGCGGCAAGGGCGGTTCGGGGCTGCATCTTCAGGCTCCCCGGAGCAGGTGGGCTAGGGGTTCGATGCGGCGCAACGCCTCTTCAATATCGGCCATGGCGAGATCGCGGTGGGGGATGAACCGGACCGCTGATCCCACCGGCAGGGCACGCACGCCAATGACATTGAGCCCAGCCAGGGCTGCGGCTGCATCAGCTACGGGCAGCAACAGGATGTTGGTCTCTGGCACCGGGGCGGCGATGCCGAAGCTGCGCAGGCCCTCCGCGAGTCGGCGCGTCTTGGCATGGTCCTCGGCAAGACGGGGCAGGTAGTCCAGGGCCACCAGGCCCGCGGCCCCCATGACGCCACCCTGGCGGACGCCACCACCCAGCATCTTGCGCAGGCGCCGGGCCTCGGCCATGGCGGCCAGCGAACCGCACAATAGGGACCCCATGGGCGCGCCCAGCCCCTTGCTCAGGCAGACCTGTACCGTATTCACGCCTTCGGTCAGGGCCGAGAGCGGCAGACCCAGGGCCGCGGCGGCATGCCAGAGCCGGGCGCCATCCAGGTGCACGGCCAGCTTCGCGGCCTTGGCCGCGGCCACCAGGGCGCGGTGCTCGGCCACCGGCGTAACCGTGCCGCCCGCGAAGTTGTGCGTGTTCTCCAGGCAGAGCAGGGTCGTGCGCAGCGTGTAGTAGGGACCCGGGGTACCTGCGGCCTTTGTCACTTGAGCGGGCGTCGGCCGACCCGGCCCGCCTTCCCACGCCAGGGCTTCAGGCATGCCCCCCGCCAGCCAGGCCCCCGTGCCGAGTTCCGAGCCCAGCACGTGGGCCTGGGCCGGCGCGAGAAACCGATCGCCCCGCCGCAGATGCAGCATCAAGGCGATGAGGTTGCCCATGCAGCCCGAGGGCACCCACAGGGCCGCCTCCAGGCCCAGCAGGTCCGCCACGCGGGCTTCCAGCCGAAGCAGCGTGGGATCGCGCTCCAGCACGTCGTCGCCCACCTCCGCGGCGGCCATGGCCGACCGCATCTCGGGCGAGGGCTGGGTGACGGTGTCAGAGCGGAGGTCGATGGGTCGCATGAAGAGATTCAATCATGGGAACAAGAAAGGAATTGACTAAACAGGTTTGTATTGAAAACTTGTTTCATGGGCAAAATAGAATCCAACTCCAGGGCCATCCTCGACCTCGACCGCCTGGTCCACGAACCCGCGCGGCTGGCCATCCTCACGGTACTGGCCTCCGCAGAAGAGGTGGCCTTCCTCTTCCTGCAGCGGGTCACGGGGCTCAGCAAGGGCAACCTGTCGAGCCACACGCAAAAACTGGAGGCGGCGGGCTACCTCGAGACCGTGAAAGTTTTCCAGGGACGCATCCCGGTCACCAGTTTCCGCATCACGGAAGACGGTCGTACGGCCCTCCGCCTCTACCACCAGCAACTGCGCGCCCTGCTCCCGAAGGAAGGCAAGTCATGACCACGCCGGATCTGAAGTCCCTCGAATCGTTGACCCGCGACTATGCCGCCTTCCAATCCCGGAAGAGCGGCCTGGGCACGGCCCTGGGCGGCTTCATGGCCGTGGTCCTCGTTATCGCCGCGCTCAGCCCGAACTTCATGGGGGCCCATGCCATGAACCGCCTGGCCATCGAATACCTCGTCTGGGTGCCCTTCCTCTGGCTCGCCCTGAAAGGGGGGTTCAGTCGGATGCTCTATCGCGGGCTTGGCACCGTGAGGGCCTCGCCCGACGGCACCTACGAGCGCAGACGCTGGTTCTGGATCCTGGGCCTCGCGCTGTTCCTCCTGGCCATGGCCCTGACGGCGCTCTACGCCTTCGCAGTGGGCTTCCTGCAGCCGAACCCGCCCCGGGCTGCCCTCTGCCCTCCACCCATGTGGATCCTGCTCATGCCCCTGCTCTACCTGCTGCCCATACCCTGGCTCGTCCGCGGCATCGAGGAAGCACGGGTCTACGTAGTCCTGGTGGGCCAGTGCATCCTCTGGCTGATCCCTTTCTTCCTCTTCAGCTTCGGACCGTCGAATCCACCGCTGAGATCCGATTGGGGTTTGTTCGGGAACATCAGCGGCGTCAGCATGCTGGTCCTCATCTACCTGGTCCTGATCTGGGGCGCCCTGGCGATGGTGCGGGGTTGGAAAGAACATCGCGAATACCTGGCCCTGCTGAGGTCTCTGCCGCTGGAATCCTGATCCATCTGGCACACTATCTGTTTGTGCCGGAGCAATAATGAATCTAATCCACGCCATCCTCCTGGGACTTATCCAGGGCCTGACGGAATTCCTACCGGTGTCCTCCACGGCGCATCTCACGCTGGCCGAGCACCTGCTGTTCGGTGGCCGCCCCATGCCCCTGGCCTTCGATGTGCTGCTGCACGTGGGCACGCTGGTGGCCCTCATCATCTACTTCCGACGCGAGCTGCTGCAAGTGGTCATGGGCTGCTTCGGGCGCGACAAGGAAGGGCAGAAGCTCGCCATCTGGCTCTTCGTGGCGATGATCCCCACCGGCATCTTCGGCCTGGCCACGCGGGGCGTGAAAGAGGCGGCAAAAGAGCACCTCTGGGTCTATGGCCTGGGCCTGTTGGGCACCGCCGCCCTGCTCTTCGCGGCGAACCAGATCAGCCGCCAGCGGGTCAACCTGCACGGCGAGGATCTGGCAGGGCGGGATATCCAGGATCTCCGCCCCATGGACGCGCTGGCCGTGGGCACCATCCAGGGCCTCGGCGGCGGGTTCGGCCTGTCCCGCTCCGGCTCCACCATCTCCGTCGGCGTGTTCCGGGGCCTGAAGCTCAACGCCTCGGCGCGCTTCAGTTTCCTGCTGGGCATTCCCACCATCGCCGCCGCCGCAGCAGTGGAACTGCGGGGGCTCCTGAAACCGCTCCTGAAGCACCAGCCCCTGCCGGCGGACCTGGCCTTCCCGGCGGGCTCCTCGGCCCCCCTGCTCCTCTGCGTCGTCGGCGTGATAGCAGCGGCCATCTCCGGTTACTTCGCCATCGGACTGCTGGATCGCTTCACCCGCAAACCCCGCCTGAACGGCTTCGCGGTCTACTGCCTGGGCATGGGCGTGGTGCTGATCGCCCTCGGGGCCACCGGGGTGCTGGGCCACCACTGAGACCGCGAGTGCCCCCGTTCGCCGACACTTCCACACCGTTCGCCGAAAGTAGCGGCAGGCCCCAGTCGAAGACCCCCTAGACTGTTGCCATCCCCCCCCCGGAGGCCCTGGTGATCCACCTGAACGAGGTCCACAAATCCTTCTCTGTGAAGGATCGCAAGACCCGAAGTACCAAGCGCATCGAGGCCGTCCGTGGCATCTCGCTGACCGTGAAGCCCGGCGAGATCTATGGCCTGCTTGGCCCCAATGGCGCCGGGAAATCCACCACCCTGCGGATGATCGCAGGCCTGATGGATCCGGACGAGGGCAGCATCAACGTCTGTGGTTTCGATACCCGCGAAAAACCCGAAGCCGTCCGGGGATGCATGGGCTACCTCAGCACGGACATGGGCGTCTACACGCGCTTCACGCCCCGGGAACTGCTGCGGATCTTCGGGGAATTCCAGGACGTGGATCCGACCACCGCCGAGCGCCGGGGCATGCACCTGCTGGAGAAGCTTCAGCTGGCGGATTTCGCGGACGTGAAGATGGACGGGTTCTCCTCGGGCCAGAAGCAGAAGGTGAGCATCGCCCGGGCCCTGCTGCACGACCCCAAGGTGGTGATCTTCGACGAGCCAACCACGGGGCTGGATGTGCTCACGGCCAAGACCGTGCTGGATCTGCTTCGCATTATGCGTGAGGAGGGCCGCACGGTGATCGTGTCCACCCACGTGATGCCCATGGTGGAAGACATCTGCGACCGGGTGGGCATCATCTTCGACGGCAAGCTGCACGGCGACGCCCCGCCCCGGGACCTCCTGCAGTCCAGACACGCCAAGACCCTGGACGAGGTCTTCTTTCAACTCGCTGCTGAGTCCGAAGGGGGCAACTGATGCGCGGCGCCCTGCTCATCGCCAAGAAGGAGTTCCTGGAACTCTCGAAGGACCGGAAGACCATGTTCTTCGCCTTCGTGCTGCCCTTCCTGCTCTACCCGGCCATCTTCGGCATGATGGCCAAGATGGGCAAGCGGGATGCGGACCAGAACCGCAACAAAGCCAGTCGGGTCTATATCGTGGATTCATCTGGCACCTTGGACCGCTTCCTGAAGGCCGATCCGCAGCACTTCAGCCTGGTGCCCCGGCCCGAAGGGGATCTGAAGCAGGCCATCCGGGAGCAGAAGCTGGAACTGGCCTTGGAGGTGGATCCCAACGCCGCCAGCGCCCTGGAGAAGCACCAGACTTTCACCCTCACCGCCACCATGGATGAGAGCGAACGGACCTCCGAGATCGCCCTCAAGCGCCTGAAGGACCTCCTGGCCATCCAGGAGAAGGCCTGGGTCCAGGGCCGCCTCCAGGCGCTCGGCGCCTCGGCCCAGCTGGCCGAGCCATTGAAGCTGGAAGTCAAGAACGCCGCTGACGAGGCCCTGGAGATCGGCAAGTTCATGGGCCGACTGCTGCCCTACATGTTGATGATCATGATGTACACCGGCTCCATGCAGCACGGCATCTACGCCACCGCGGGCGAGAAGGAGCGCCACACGCTCCTGAGCCTCATGGCCACCCGGCTGCCGCGCAATCAGATCATCCTGGGCAAGCTGCTCTACATCTTCAGTATGGGCGTCATCGCGGCCCTGCTGAACCTGCTGAGCATGGGCATCTCCATGACTTTCCTGGGCGGCAGTTCCACCAGTTCCATGCAGGCCCTGACGGCCATCGTGAATCCCATGACCCTGGGAGCGACCTTCCTGATCATGGTGCCCCTGGGCCTCTTCTTCTCGAACTTCATCCTGCTCATGGGCATCCAGGCGAGAAACACCATCGAAGCCGGCAGCGCCATCACGCCCGGCATCTTCCTGGTGGTGTTCCTGGGAGTCTTCACCATGGCGCCGGGCGTGGACAAGATGGCCTTTCTCTCCTACGTGCCTGTGGTGAACGTCTGCCTGGCCCTGCGAAAACTGTTCAGCCAGCAGGCGAACTGGACGGAATACGCCATCGCCTTTGTCATGACTGTGGGCCTGGCCGGGCTCATGACTCTGGTCTCGACCCGCCTGCTGAACCGTGAAAAAGCGCTGTTCAAGATGTGATATTCGTCCTCCCCGCCATGCAGCCCCGGATTTGCCGGAGAAACCCTGTCACTCTATAGTTTCTTCAAAGCATCCAGAGGATCCCGCATGGCGACGAAGGCCAAGACTGAACCCGCACCCAAATCCGCACCAGTGCCCACCCCGGTTGCGCCCTTTCCGCTGGCCGCAGCATTCGCCAAGGCCATCAAGCTCGTGGATGCAGGCAAGCATGCAGAGGCCGCCAAGGCCCTGGAACTGCTCATCAAGGACGCCCTGGCCGCCGGAGATTGGGCCGTCAAGCGCCGGGCCCAGATCTATCTCACCATGTGCGCGGCCAAGCTTCATCCACCCAAGGCGGGGGACACCGATCCCGTTTCAGAGATCCAGGCCTGCCTCAACCGGCGGGACGCGGCTGACGCCATCAAGCTGGCCGACAAGGCCATCAAGAGCCACCCCACCATGGGTTCCCTGCACTACCTCCGGGCCGTCGCCTTCGCTCAGTCCGAGAACATCGAGGCCGCCGCGGAAAGCCTGAAGAAGGCCATGGAGCTGGATGCCGACTTCGTCTTCCAGTGGCACATGGAACCCGACTTCAACTCCACCCGGAAATCGCCTCTCTTCGCCTTCACCGAAGGTCGCTGAGGCCACCGCCGCCCCCATGGCCGGCCCCTCGAACCTCCAGGCTGACCAGCCCCTGCGGGTGGTGGCCCTGGGGGGCGGTACGGGGCTGGCCGCCCTGCTCCGGGCCCTGAAACGGGAAGCGGGGCGCGGCCGGGATCCCTGGAAGCTCACCGGCATCGTCACCGTGTCCGACAACGGCGGTTCCTCGGGACGGTTGCGCGACGAACTGGGCGGAATCCCGCCGGGAGACCTGCGCAACTGCCTGTCAGCCCTCACGCTGGAAGACTCGGCCCTCTCCGACCTGTTGAACTACCGTTTTCAGGGCGATGGCAGCCTGGCCGGCCATTCCCTGGGGAACCTGATGCTGTGGGCCCTGGCGGACCTCACGGGGGATTGGGTACGGGCCATCCGGCAGCTGTCCGGCGTCCTGGTCACCCTGGGACGCCTGTTCCCCTCCACGGTCGTGCCCGTCACCCTGTGCGCCGAGGACTTCGCCGGCAACCGCTACCTGGGGGAAACCGCCGTGGGTTCCTGCCGCCCGCCCCTCGCCCGCCTTTGGCTGGAACCCCGGGAAGCGGAGCCCCTGCCCGAAGCCGTCCTGGCCCTCCTCCGGTCGGATCTGGTGGTCCTGTCCCCTGGGAGCCTCTACACCTCCACCATTGCGAACCTGCTGCTCCCGGAGCTCCAGGAGGCCGTCGAATCCTCCCGGGCCCCGGTCCTCTACGTGGCGAACCTCATGACCGAACCGGGCGAGACCGCCGGACTAGACCTGGAGACCCACGTGGCGGCCATTGCGGCCTTAGGGCACACGAAAATCTCGGCCATCATCGCCAACGCGACCCCGCTTCAGGAGGACATGCTGGCGCGGTACCAGGAGGAAGGCGGTGAACCCCTCCTCACCGAGTCGGACCGCATCATGGGCATCCCGGTCTACCGGTTCCCGCTGCTGGATCCGGAGGCCCCCATGGCCCGACATCACCCGGACCTCCTGAATCAGGCCATCCGGGAAGTCCTTCCGAGGCTTTGAACTATCGGATCTGCCGGCGCCTGCCGATACCTGAGGAAGAGTGGGGCCACTGTTTTGTAATTTTTAGGAAATGTGACTTTTTATGACAAGGATCAGGGTAGGCTTGACCTTGCAGGAGGCGGCAATTGGCGCTGAGCGGTGATCTGGCGACCATGGGCCTGGAGGACATCTTCCAGTGGCTGGCCGTGGGCAAGAAGACCGGCGTCCTGGAACTCAAAGGGCCTCTGCACACCAAACGGGTGGCCTTCCACGAAGGGCGCATCACGAGCATCTGGTCCTCGGACCCCCGGGAATACCTCGGTCAGTACCTGCTTGCCTTCAATCGGATCACCGAGGAACAGCTCCGGGAGGCCCTGGCCACTCAGGAAGACGAACAGCAGCTGCTGGGGCGAATCCTCATCAATCGCCAACTGGTCACTGAGGCCGAGATCCGGCGCATCGTTCAGCTGAAGGTCGAGGAGAGCATCTTCGATACTTTCCTCTGGCACGTGGGCAGTTTCGAGTTCCACGACGGCGCGGCCTCGCATCAGAAATCCATGCTGCTCAGCCTGGAAGTCACCGGCATCGTCCTGGAGGGCGCCCGTCGCCTGGATGACTGGAAGCGGATCCGGAAGGTCATCAAGGGTGGCGACGCCGTGCTGTCGCCCATTTCCGAAGCCATCGCCGAGCGGCTGCCCCTCTCACCCGAGGACGCCGACATCCTGGCCCGGCTCGACGGCATCAAACGCGTCGACAAGCTCGTCATGGACATGCGGATGCCCGAGTACAAGATCAACAAGCTGCTCTTCGACCTGCACGAGAAGGGCCTCGTCCGCATCGCGAATCCCGGGGGAAACCTGGGCGAGAACCCCAGCCTGCAACTCCAGCGCGCGCGGGCGCTGGTCGAGAAGCAGAAGCTCCAGGAGGCCCAGCAAGAACTCCGACGCATCCTCAAGGACCAGCCCAGGCACATGGATGCCAACAAGATGATGGCGGTCGTCCAGGACATGCTGGAGGAGAAGAAGCTGGATCAGAACCTCATACCGGAACTGGTGGTGAGCCTGGACGAACTGATGACCACCAACCTCGGCCCCAACGAGGCCTTCCTGGCAAGCCGCGTGAACGGCTTGTGGTCCATCAAGGACATCCTCACCATCGCACCCTTTGAGGCCAATGAATGCCTTGCCATCTTCTCCAAGCTCCTCAAGCGTGGGATTCTCAAGACCAACCAGCCCGCCCATGGGAGTGATCAGCCAGGTGCCACGCGCTGATCCCTCTCCCGACCCGGAGGAATCATGCGCGCCATTCTTGCCCTAATGCTCATCGCCCTGCCCCTCTCCGCGGCAAAGAAGCCCACCACTGCCCAGTTGCAGGCACAGGTGAAACGGCTTACCGACGAGTGCGATGGCCTGAAACTGCGTTTGGCTGCCACCGAAGACATCCAGCAGGAGCTAGCCACTGCCCGCAAGGCGCGCGACCTGGCCCGCAGCGAGGGCGAGGCTGCCCGCAGGGAGACCGACCAAATGAAGGCTTCGCTGAAGGAGAACCAGGGCGGTGATGATGCCATCCTGAAGGAACTGCAGGACGCCAGGCAGGCCGCCACCGAAGCCAAGGCCGAAACCGCGCGCCTCCAAGCCCAGAACGAATCCCTGCAATCCAAGGCCAACGCCGTCCCCGGGGAAGGCGACCTCGTGACCTTGACTGAGGAGATGCAGCCGGCCCGCCCCATCAACCTGAACCGGATGGTGCCCCGCCTCAAATCCTCGAGTTTCTTCACAGGACGCCCCAAAGGCGTGGTGGTGGTGAACGTGCTCATCAGCGAAAAGGGGGATGTCCTGGCGGCCCGCCTCCTCCAGGGGCTGTCTGGCGATTCCCCCGACGTCAAGGATGCCAACGAAGCCTGCGTGGAGGCGGCGAAACACCTCGTCTTCGATCCCGCCGCCTCAAAGGATGGCAAGACCCGCTTCAAGGTGTGGCAGGGCGTGGGCTTCTATCTGGATTGAACCAGCGTGGACACGCCGTAGGTTCCGGCGCCCAGCTTCCGGAATTCGGCCTGGTGGATCAGCGGCGCTCACCCCAGGGACTGGGTTCTCCCAGGGCCCAGCGCGATTCGTACCAGACCTTCTCCAGGCAGAGCCCCCACGGGGGTGCCGTGAGGCCGGCCAGCCGCCGGTCCCTCGCCTTCAGCACGCCCTCCAAGGAAGCTGCGTCCCGCTTCCCACGGCCCACCTCCACGAGGGTGCCGGTCATGATGCGCACCTGGTGCATGAGGAAACTGCTGCCTTCGAAGACCAGTTCCGCGCCACCCTCGACCGGCTGGACCTGGATGCCGTGAAGGGTGCGCACGGGCGTCTGCGCCGCACAGTCCGCGCAGCGGAAGCTGGAGAAGTCGTGGGTCCCCAGCAGGGGTGGAACGGCCACCGCCATGGCCTCAAGATCCAGCGGCGCGGCCCGGTGGAGCTGCCAGCGAAAGGCGGCCTGCAGCGGATCTTCCGCCGGCCCCAGGCCCAGACGGTAAATATACCGCTTGGCCACCGCGTGCTGGCGCGGGAAGAAGCCTTCGGGCGCAGGGCGGACGGCCAGCACCCGAAGGTCCCGCGGCAGGTGCGCATTCAGGGCCGCCAACAGGCGATAGGGCTCCCAGTCGCGGGTCGCCTGGATCAGCACGCCCTGGGCCCGGGCATGGACCCCCGCGTCCGTGCGCCCGGTGCCCTGGGGCATCGGCGCCCCTGGATCAAAGCGCTGAAGCGCCTTCCAGAGCTCCCCCTGGCCGCTCCGCAGGGAACTCTGGATCTGCCAGCCGTGAAAGGCGGCCCCGGCATAGGCCACTGTCAGAAAATAAGGAAGGGACACCCCCCATGATAGGCCTGGATTGGGTCTCATCGCCCTTCTATGCTTCGAAAGCCCGTTCTACGGGGATCTGCGAGGTCCACGGAACTTAGATACAAGCATTTCCGCCCATTTCAATGTTCCATGCCACTCCAGATCCCCCAGGGGTGCCAATCCCCGGTTTTTTCGATAAAGAAAACCCTTGACCACGCTGCATCCGCGGCGTAGCTTCTTGGCAGTTTAGGAAACAAAGGATTCATGGGCCTTTCCGGGCCCTTGATGGTCGGAAATCCAGCAGGTACGGACATCTCCTGATGGAGCCGAAACCGTTTCTTTCAACCAGGGGATGCAAATCCCTATTTTCGGAGGTTCTCATGAACAAGGCTGAACTGGTCAGTGCCGTCGCCGACAAGGCCGGCATCACCAAGGCCCAGGCTGCTGCCGCCCTGGATCAGGTGCTCGGTAGCATTGGTGGCGCCCTGCGCACGGGCGACAAGGTCACCCTCGTGGGCTTTGGCACCTTCTCCGTCGCCAGCCGCGGCGCCCGCACCGGTCGCAATCCCCGCGACAACAAGCCCATTAAGATCGCCGCCAAGAAGGTTGCCAAGTTCAAGCCCGGCAAGAAGCTGGCTGATGATGTCAACGGCAAGGGCGGCAAGAAGCGCAAGTAGGATCTGCACGGCCGGCGGGAAGCCGGGATCTAGAATTGACGGGGCCTGTTTCGACGGGCCCTGTTTCAATTCATCAGGTTTTTTTTGATCATTAATCTCACGCTCGGTATCGAACCCACGGAAACAGGTTTATCGCGGGACCACGCCAACTGTACCCCGGTAAACCCCACTGCCGTTGGAACAAGGAGGGTGAGCAGCTACCTTGCCGCAATTCAGGCCCCGGATCGGATCATCCGATGAAGAGTCATTCGATGAGGTTCCCATGTCTGACGAAATCGCTGCTCCAAAGAAAAGCCCATTGAAGCTGATCATCATCATCGCGGCCACCCTGGCGGTGCTTGGCGGCGGTGGCTTTGGCGCCCTGAGGTTCATGAAGAAAAGGCAGGCCACGAAGGCCGCCGAGCTCGAGAAGGCCAAGGCCGCGGAAGCCCATGAGGATCCGGCCAAGGAGGTGGCCGCCCACGGGGAGGAGGATTCCGATGATTGCGGCGACACCGGCGAAAAGAAGGAAGGTGGTGGCCATGGTGGCCCCGAGGCCGCGTCAGTCATGGTGCTGACCCGCACGGTCAACCTGACGGGCCCCCGGCGGAACGCCTTTCTCCGTTGCGAACTGAACATCCTCTTCTGCGACAACGAACTCGGCAAGCTCGTGTCTGGTGAGAAACCCTCCCCGGAAAAGAGCCTCATCCAGTCCATCGTGCTGGGCTCCCTGTCCGGCAAGAGCGTGGAGGAGGCCTCCGACGCCGAGTCCCGTGAATCCATGCGGAAGGAAATGAAGGACAAGCTGAACGAGCAGTTCAAGCCCCATGCGCCCAAGGCCGGAGAGCAGGAGGATCCCAAACACAAGAAGTCGAACCGGCCCATCAAGAACGTCCTGATCGTGGATTGGGCCATTCAGCAATAGCCACTGGCATGAGCGTTGCGGTGCAATCAGGGTGGGTCCATCCTTTGACAGGACCGGCGGGAGAGACATGGCCAAACGGGGGGAACGGATCGACGGCGAGCGCGGACTCAGCTTCGAGCAGGTGGTGGCGGAAGTCATGCCCTTCATCGACACGCCCCTTCGGCTGGAGATCCAGCTGGGGCGATCCCGCCTGACCATCCGTGAGCTCCTGGATCTCGAACCTGGCTCCCTGGTCGAACTCAAGAAGAGCGCCGGCGAACCCATGGATGTGCTCTGCAAGGACCGCCTGCTGCTGCGCGGCGAGGTGACGGTGCTGGAGGACACCCTGGGGCTGCGGGTTACCGAGATCGTGGACTCTGAACGCAAGGTCTGATGTTCTCCGGGGGTTCCGCGCTCAATCCGCCATAGGCGGCCTTTGCTTGCGGAACCTGTGTCATCCTGGGACTTCGCCATGGATGTCACTGGACCCAGCACCCCCCCGGTCGCCCTTTGTCTGGGCGGGATGGATCCGTCCGGCGGCGCCGGCCTGGTGCGGGACGCCCTGACCCTGGGCGAGTTGGGCTGCCAGCCCATGACGGTGAGCCTGGCGGAGACCCTCCAGAATGGCCTGAGCTGCAGCCACATCGAACCTCCAGTCCTGGACCCGGTTCACCGTCTCGAGAGCCTTGCCCCCCATCTGATGGGCCGCTGGGGCCTCAAGCTCAGTCTCTGCGCCCTCGATGCGGCGGATTTTCGCCGGCTCTGTGCCACCCTGCGCCACCTGGCGCCGCCCATCCGCATCTGGGATCCCATTCTGGCGCCCAGCACGGGCGTGGGCCTGCACGATGGCGCCGACCTCCGCCGCATGGCCACGAATCTGCTGCCCATGGGCGGCTGGGTGGTGAGCCCCAATCGGGGCGAGGCCGCCGCCTTCGCGGGCCTGCCCCCCCAGGCCATCCGGGAGGCCCCCGTGGCTGCCCTCGCCATGCCGTGGCTGGAGGCCGGCGCTGCGGCCGTCTGGCTCAAGGGCGGCCATGGCGCGGGCGACCAGGTGCAGGACGTCTGGATCACGCCGGAAACCACCCTGGCGCTGGACTCAGTCCAGCGCCTCAGGGGTGAACGCCGGGGCACGGGCTGCGTCCTGTCGGCCACCTGGCTGGGCTTGAGACTCCAGGGCCTGCCGGCGGTGGAGGCCGCCCGGGAAGCCGCCCGCCGCCTACGGGACCGCTGGGAGTTGGCCTTTACGCCCGGCGGCGTGGGCCGGCCGATGTTCGGGCCCAAGGCCCGACGCTGGGAGGCCTCTTGAACGGCACCGAAGGACGCGGCTTCCTGTTGCGCGCCTCCCTCGACGCCCCTTGGGCCGGCTGGGCGGGATCCCGCTTCCTCGACGAGGGCCTGGCTTCGATCCATGCGGCGCCGGGCCGTGCACTGGCGCGCTTGATGAACCTGGCCCACCTGCTGCCTGGGGGCTTCGGGCTTGTGTGGGACCATCCGCCCGCCTGGATGGAAGCCCTGCCGTTGGAATCCCGCCAGGGTTGGTGGGAGGCCATTTCCGCGATCCCCGGGCTCATGTTGCACCTCGGACCTGAGGTCGCCCCGCAGTTGCCCGGCGGGGCCTTCCGGGGCTGGGTGCATGGCCCGGAACCGCCCGAAGGTACGGCTGGCGAGCACTGGCGGCAGGGCGTGATGGGCTGGGTGCCCCGGAGCGATGCGGCCTGGCACTTGCCCGGCCTGGGCACCCCGGCCCTGGGTGAGGAGGTCGCCCCCGGCTGGCTCTGGGGCGACGTGACCCTGCCCCTGGGGGCCCTGCCCGCCCTGGCCTCCGGCGAGGCTCTGGTCGCGGCGATGTCCGAGGCCCAGGGCGCCACCGAACGGGGCCTGGCCCAGCGGCTCTCCGCCGGCGCCTGGGTGGATCTGCCCTTCTCCCGCCGCTCTGCAGGCTGGCGCTTGTCCCTGGTGGGCGGGGCGGAATTCCAGCGGGCCGGCGGCACCTGGTCCGCGGCCTTCGGGCAGCTGAGAGCCCTCAAGGCGCTGCTGCAGGAGCGCCTGCGCACACCCATCCACCTGGGCGCCTGCGACGATCCCCGCGTGGGGGCCCTGCTGGGCCGCCAGGCACTGCGCGAAGGGCATCCCTGGCGGGCCAGCCTGCCCCTGCCGCCCGCCCCCGGCGCCTTCACCGCAGGCCTCGTGGCGGACCCCCGGGATCCCGCCCCGCTGGAAGCCCGGTCCCTGCAGCCCGTGGGCTGGTCGGACACTCTGGAACATCCACCCAATGCCCTGCTGCGGGTGCCGGCGGTGCCCCCGGAAGCTGGCGTGCAGGCCCTGCTGGCCCAGATCCAGCCCATTGCAGCGCTGCGCTGGCTGCCGCCAGAGCTGCCCCCGCCCGGCCCCTTCGATCCGGACCGTCCCTGGGCCCTGGCCGCCGCCTTCCCCTTCCCGGCGGATCCCGGCAACGGCGTGCAGCGCGGCCTCTTCGAGGAACTGGGCTGATAGGCTGGGAGCCGGAGCCATCATGTCCGCCGAACACGCCGAACAGCATTCCAGGATCCGCACGGCCCTGCTTTCCATCATTGCGGGCCTCTGCATCCTGGGTTTGAAGTACTACGCCTATGTGCTGTCCGGCTCAGTGGCCCTGAAATCCGATGCCATCGAAAGCATTGTGAATGTGGTTGCGGCTGTGTTCGCCCTGGGTGCCGTGATCTTCGCCGGCAAGCCCGCCGACAAGGAACACCCCTACGGCCATGGGAAGATCGAGCACTTCAGCGCCGCTTTCGAAGGCGGCCTCATCTCCCTGGCCGCTGTCTTCATCATGCTGGAGGCCTTCAAAGGCCTCCTTTACGGCGTCGAGCTGAAGGATCTGGGCAAAGGCCTTGCCGTCAACCTGGTGGCTGGCGTGCTCAACGGACTGCTGGGCTGGTTCCTGCTCCGCCAGGGCCGCCGAACGCGCTCCAAGGCCCTCGAAGCCGATGGCCATCACATCCTGTCCGACTTCTGGACTACTCTCGGCATCGCCATGGGCCTGCTGGCCGTGAAATTCACGGGGATCAGGTTTTTCGATCCCCTGCTGGCCATGGTCGTGGGCCTGCTGCTGGCCCGCACTGGTTTCAAGCTCGTGAGGGAATCCTCCCAGGCCCTGCTGGACATGGAGGATCCCCAGGTGCTCGACAAGGTGCTGGCGGCCATGAACACCGTCCGGCCCTGGGACATCATTGCAGTTCACGAGTTGAGAACCTTCCGCAGCGGCCGCTTCACCCATGTGGATGTCCACCTCGTGGTGCCCGAATTCTACCCGGTGCGCCAGGCCCATGATCTCTGCGAGGCGTTCGGCCAGCAGGTGCTCGAAGCTGGTGAGATCGAAGGCGAAGTGCACACCCACGTGGATCCCTGCGGTCGCCTCTACTGCGACCGCTGTCCCGCCCAGGACTGCACCATCCGCCAGGCCCCCAAGTTGGGCGAACCCACGTTCATCCTCGAAGAGGCCACGGCCGCCGGACCGGCCTAGGCCGCACCCTGGTGCCGCAGGGCGTCGATGGCGGCCATGAGGGCCTGGGGATCGCTGGCGGCGTGGAGGTTCTGGCGGAAGCCGTGGCCACCGGGAATCCCCTTGGTGAACCAGGCGCCGATCTTCTTGATCTTGTGCAGGGCCTCCCGGGGCTCCAGCAGGTCCAGCAGAATCTGGAAGAGGCGCAGCGTGGCATCGATGCGCATCTCCGTGGTCACCGCGAAGTCGGGCTCCAGGATCTGCCGGAAGAGGAAGGGATTGGTGAGGGCGCCGCGGCCGATCATCACCGCCGCACAACCGGTCTCCGCCACCATGCGGAAGGCATCGGCGGCAGCGTTCACGTCGCCGTTGCCGATAATGGGGTACGAGGTGCCCGCCTCCACGGCCCGGGCGATGATGCTCCAGTCCGCGTGGCCCTCGTACTGCTGGGCGCGGGTGCGGGGGTGGATGGCCAGGGCCTGCACGCCTGCGGCCTCGAACATCCGCAGGAAATCCAGGAACTCGCCGCGATCCTTTTGCGAAGCGTCCCAACCCGCCCGCATCTTTACCGTGACCGGCACCCGCACGGCCTTCACCATCGCGGTGACGCAGCGCTCGGCCAGCCTGATGTCCCGCAGCAACGCCGAGCCCGCGCCGCCCTTGGTGACATTGCTGGCCGGACAGCCCATGTTCAGGTCCACCAGGTCCGCGCCCGCCGCCTCGCAGAGCACCGCGCCTTCGGCCAGGGACTCGGGACGGCTGCCGGACATCTGCATGGACAGCGGGCGCTCGCCCGTGGCCGCCATCATCTTTTCCGCCTTCACCGCATGCCGGATCAGCGCCTCGCTGCTGATCATCTCCGACACTGTGAGCCCCACCCCGCCGATCTCCCGGATGAACTTGCGGAAGGGCTGGTCCGTGATTTCGTGCAGCGGGGCCATCACGAGGCGGTTGGACACCTCGACGTCGCGGATGTGGAAGGGACTGTGGGGAAAGGTCAAGGTGGGTCTTTCTGTGGACCTTCCAGTTTAGCCTCTGCTCTGAATTTGGCCTGCGGCCAAATTCAGAGATGGGGAGGCTGCAGTCTCCTTCATCCCCTCGATGGTGATACTGGGTCAGCCTGGATGCCGGATTTCATCTCCGTCCAAAGCCTTCGAACTGCTTCTGGAGTTCCTTCCTGTCGAAGGGCTTGAGCATCAAGGTGACGTGCCTGTGAGCCTCCACGAGGCTGACAGCAGCCTGATCGGCCCGCCCGGTGGCAAGCAGGATGGGCATGTCAGGATACAGAGTGCGAAGCCGGGGAAGGGTACCAGTGCCTCCTAGCCCGGGCATGTTCATGTCGAGAATCACGACATCAGGCTCGAACCCGCCCGCGATAGCCGCCAGGGCCGATTCGCCGTCCGGGGCCGTGAATGTCTCATGGCCCAGAGTGTGGAGCATCGTCTGGGTGGAGCTCTGGACGAGCTCATCGTCATCCACCAGCAGTACCCTCAATGCGCGTTGAGGAGCCTCAGAGTCAGCCTCGGTGTCCATTTCCATAGCCTTGATCACCGGTTTGCAGGCCGGCAACCGCAGCCTGACCAGAGTGCCCTGGCCGACCTCGCTGTGGATCTCAATCTGCCCATGGTGGGCCTTCACGATGCTGTAGACCATGGACAGACCCAGCCCGGTGCCCTTGCCGACTTCCTTGGTCGTGAAGAAGGGTTCCAGCGCCCTCGCGAGGACCTCCTCCGTCATCCCGGACCCCGTATCCTCAACCGTGACCTCGATCCATTCGGCCCCCTGGTTCCGCGTCCGAAGCGTGAGGGCGCCCTGATCGGGCATGGCGTCCACGGCATTGACACAGAGATTCATGACGGCCTGGGTCAAGGCGCTGGCATCCCCGAGAATGGGCCTCAGCCCGTCTTCCAGATCCATTTCAAGGTGGACCTTGGACAGAGTCGTCCGTTCAAGCAGATCGACCTCTTCCCGGATGATCTCGTTCAGGTCCAACTCCCGCTTCTCGGCCGGACTTTGGCGGGCGAAGCTCAACAGGGACTTGACCATTTTGCCGCCCCGCTCGGCGGCCTTGATGATGGTCGCAAAGGCCCGGTGGGCTTGGCTTCCCGCCAGCTGCGCTTCAATGCTGGCCGAGGCCATGCCGAGAATGGCCGCCAACACGTTGTTCATGTCGTGGGCGATGCCTCCGGCCAGACTGCCGAGGCTTTCCATCTTCCGGGCCTGCTGAAGCTGCTCCTCCAGCATGGCTTTCCCCTCATGTTCCAGCCGCATGGCCTCCTCAGCCTGCTCTCGGGATAGGATCTCCCGCTTCAACCGGATGGACATGCGGAACAGGACCAGGGCAGCGCTGCCGAGCAGGACCCCCAGGCCAATCAGCATGAAGATGACCGTCACCAGCCGGCGGTTGACCTGGCGGACTCCTGCCTCTGGCTCATAGAGGAAGCCCTCCACACTGAAGCCCTTCGGGAGGAGGCCCAACTCCACGTAGGTGTCGGTGATGTGCTGCCAGCGGCCGGGGTACATATAGCCCATTTCCACCATGCCCGGCTGGATGAGCGTGTTCATCTTCTGGGCTTCGTAAAGGAGGTAGCCGCGGCCCCGACGCGCGCCGTAACGGGCGATGATCAAGTCGGCCAGTTCCTCAGGATGCTGCATGGCGTACTTCCAGCCCTTCATGCTCGCTTCGCGGAATGCCTTGACCTGCTCGGGGCGAGCCTTCAATTCGCCCTCGGAGGTGAAGAGGTTGTCACCATAGAAGTCGATCCCAGCCATGCGGGGCGTGAAAGTCAGGTAGGGGAACCTGGCCTTGTCGAAGAAGTAGGGCTCGTCAATCAAGTAGGCGCTCATGCAATCCACCTTCCCCTGGATCAAATCTTCGGGGTTGAAGGTGTGCTCCACTCGGGTCACGGTGTTCTCGGACACACCCTCCTTGAGCAGGTAGGCGATGAGCTCATCGGATTGCTTTTCGATCATCAGCCGCTTGCCTGGCAGATCCTGGACCGAAAGGATGCCTGCTCCCGCCCTGGCGACCAGGATGACGGGCGAGTGCTGGAAGACCGCCGCCAGCACCACCACGGGTTGCCGCTGGTACCGGGCGAGCAGAAGGGCGCTGGTGCCCACTCCGAACTGGGCCCGGCCGGAGACCACTTCCTTGACCACGTTGATGCCTGGTTCGGCCTCGCGGATATCTACCTCGAGCCCAGCATCACGATAGTAGCCCTGCTGCTGGGCGGCGTAGTAGCCCGCGAACTGGAATTGGTGATGCCACTTGAGCTGAAGGGTCACCCGGTTCAGCGGAGCCGGGGCAGCACCAAGCCCAAAGGCCAGCATTCCTGCAAACAAATACTGGAGCACCCGGAAGGGAATCCGCACAGGAGCCTTGGTGACTTGCAACCAGGCCTTGCCAGCAATGAGGCAATGCTGGACTGTGCACATGGACCCTATCTCCGGGCCGGCGGTTCTTGAAGGTTCGCCAGGAACTCATCGTTGGTCTTGGTCTTGCCCAGCCGGTCCACGAGCAGTTCCATGCTCTCGCTGGGGCCGCTGGCGCTGAGGATCTTGCGGAGCACCCAGATTTTGGCCAGCTTGGCGGGCTCGATGAGCAGGTCCTCCTTGCGGGTGCCGGACTTCTGGATGTCCATGGCCGGGAAGATGCGCTTGTCGCTGAGCTTGCGGTCCAACACGATCTCGCTGTTGCCGGTGCCCTTGAATTCTTCGAAGATCACGTCGTCCATGCGACTGCCGGTTTCGATGAGGGCCGTGGCGATGATGGTGAGGCTGCCCCCCGCCTCGATGTTGCGGGCCGCGCCAAAGAAGCGTTTCGGCCTCTGCAGGGCGTTGGAGTCCACGCCGCCGGAGAGCACCTTGCCGCTGGGCGGAACTACCGTGTTGTAGGCCCGGCCCAGGCGCGTGATGGAATCCAGCAGGATCACCACGTCCTTCTTGTGCTCCACCAGCCGCTTGGCCTTCTCGATGACCATCTCGGCCACCTGGACGTGGCGGGTGGCGGGCTCGTCGAAGGTGCTGGAGACCACCTCGCCCTTCACGCTGCGCTCCATGTCCGTGACTTCCTCGGGCCGCTCGTCGATGAGCAGCACGATGAGGAAGACTTCCGGGTGGTTGGCGGTGATGGAATTGGCGATGTTCTGGAGCAGCACCGTCTTGCCGGTGCGGGGCGGCGCGACGATGAGAGCGCGCTGGCCTTTGCCCAGGGGTGTCATCAGGTCCATGACGCGGGTGCTCAGTTCCTGGCTATCCCGCTCCATGCGCAGGTGGTGCGTGGGGTAGAGGGGCACCAGGTCATCAAAGTGCACGCGGTCCTTGGCCTGCTCCGGGGGATCAAAATTCACCGCGTCCACCCGCAGCATGGCGAAGAACTTCTCGCCTTCCTTGGGCGCGCGGATCATGCCCGACAGCGTATCGCCGGTGCGCAGGTTGAACTTGCGGATCTGGCTGGGCGAAATGTAGATGTCCTCGGGCCCAGCGAGATAGTTCTGGTCAGGGCTGCGCAGGAAGCCGAAGCCCTCGGGCAACACTTCGAGCACGCCTTCGGAGAAGAACTGCCCCTCGCGCTCGGCCTGCGCCTGCAGCACCCGGAACACCAGCTCCTGCTTGCGCATGGCCAGTGGGCTTTCGATCGCCAGTTCCTTCGCCAGCTCGGCGAGCTTGCCGATAGAGAGTTCCTTGAGCTCCTGCAGGCTCAAGACGGTCGGCAACTGGTTAGGGGTGGCCATAGGTCACCTCGGAAGGTAGGGCGAGTCGGGAATGGCTCGGGGATGCTGACAGGATAGGTCAATTATACGAATCGGCCAAACCGGTCGCCGCTCCTGAGATGAAATCCCGCACCCGGGCCACGAAACCCTTGGCGTCCTCCACCGGGTAGGCGTGGCCGATGCCGGGCACGATCTCGAAGCGGCTGCGGGAGATCCGGCGGGCGGTTTCCAGGCACTTCCAGGGCGGGGTCAGCAGGTCCTCGGCGCCGCTGAGCAACAGCACTGGGACCTGGATGCGCGCCAGCCGGTCCCGGATGTCCCAGCCCAGGGTGCCGCGGATCTGGTGGAGGTTGCCGTGCTGGGGCCGATCCGCCCCCGTAACCACTTGGTGATAGGCCCGCAGGATGCCGTGCCGGGCCTCCAGGAAGGCATCTCCCCACAGGAAGGGGGCCACAGCGTCGAACTGCATGAGGGGACCGCCCACTTCCAGGCAGCGGGCCCAGTGCTCGGCCTTGAGGCTCATGGCGAAATCGAAGTTGGGCATGGCGCTGGTGAGGACGGCCCCGGCGAAGGCGTCTGGGTGGGTGGTGAGGAGTTCCAGGCTCAGGGCGCTGCCATTGGAGAGCCCGATCAGCCAGGGCCGTTCGATGCCCAGGGCCTTGAACAGCTCCCAGGCATCCAGGGCCAACTGGGCGGTGAGATAGGGGCCTTCCAGCGGTGCATCGGAGCGCCCCTGCCCCCGGCTGTCGAAGGTGAGGATGCGGAAGCGATCCGCTAGGCCCGGCAGCACGCCCGCCCACATGGTGGTGTCCGACAGCAGGCCGTTCAGCAGCACCAGCCAGGGACCAGCCGGGTTGCCCTGCACTCGGTAATGCAGCTTCAGGCCCGAGGGCAGCGTGGCAAAGGTGGGCTGGGGACGCATTCAGCCTCTCAGCTCGGAAGGCTGGTACTGGCGCTCGAACTGCCAGGCGCCGTCCTGCCACTGGATGACCGTGCAGCTGGCCTTCTTTACCTCGAGACTCCAGCCCGTAAGGTGGAAGATCAGGTCGCTGAGGAAGGGCTGGTGGCTGATGAGGGCGAAGGTGTCACTGGCGCCGGCCTTGGCCAGGGGGTCGCGCAGCCAGAGGTCCACTTGCGGGGGGCGGCCATTGGGCATGAGCTCGAGGCGGGTCTCCATGGGGAAGGCGCCGGCGGCCTCCTGGAGGCAGGTCATGGTTTCCGCGGCCCGGCGATAGGGACTGTTGAAGCCCCGGCTGGGCGAGTGGCCGAGGGCCACCAGGCCCCGCATCGCCGCTCGCGTTCGCGTCCAGCCCTCCTCGGTCAGGGCGCGCTCCGCGTCCCGCTGACCGGGCTGGGGATCCTCGGCGATGCCGTGGCGGATGAGCAGGAGGGTGGGCATGACAGTGGAATCTTACCGTCGAAAGGATGGTCTGCCCATGCGGGCGGGGAAACACCCTGGTTGGGAGAACGGCCAGTGCCTGCGATGATGAAGCATCCTCTGTCCGCAAGCGCTGGCTCTACGAAGCCGCAGGCGTGCCGGAATACCTCATCGTGGATCCCGACGAACAGGTGGGCCTCCTGGTAAACCTCCGCTATGAAGAAGCCCGGCGCGTCGAGTGGGGTGCCCTGTTGACCCTGCTGGGGGGCCGGCTGACAGTTACCGTCGGCTGAGGGTTGGGGCAGAGGAAACGTTTGTGGCTACGTTCCAGGGTGTATAGCCACACCCAGCATGCGGGCGGCGCCACCAAGAACCGCCAAGCCGACAAGGTGATCAGCCTCGCGAAGGGCACCTATACCCTGCGGTTCCGGACCGACAACAGCCATGCCTATGGCCACTGGAACGACGACCCGCCCTACGATCCAGACCACTACGGCCTGACGGTCTATCTGGCGAAGTGACCAGGAGGCACCGCCGGCGTCTGCCCCGGAGGGCCCACTATCTGGTGGGATCCACAAGACCGGAGGCAGGACCGCCCTTGCCCAAGTGGCATTTGTAACACCAGCCAGATGTGGGCACCGTATCTGCGTATGTGGCTGGCTTGGTGTCCAGGCTCGCACCGTGGCATCCCAGGCAGGTCCCGTCGCTCGCGTAGTTGAGCGGTTTGCCGTGGTTGTTCACGCCAATCAGCCAATCGGGAAATAGGCCGCTGCCCTGGCCATGGAAATGAATCACCTGGTTGTCGTCCTTTCGGACCAGCAGCTGCCCCGTCCCCAGCACGCGGGTCTCAAGGAACCGGGGGACCGTCTTGAAGGACATGAGGGCATAGCCGTAGGCCACGGGGCTGACGTCGGTGCCGGTGGACCACCCTTGGACGGCCGGCCCGCCCTGGCCTTTTGGGAAGGTCTGGATCCGGTAGGAGGGAGCTGAAGCGCTGCCGATCACTGAGGTTCGGAGCTTGGTGCCGAAGGATTGAACGAGATCCCGGGTCGGATCGTCAATGCGGGTGGGCACGAGATCGTCAGCGTCGCCATTCACCTTGAGGAAATAGTCCCCGCTGGCGACACCGGTGAGCTCCACCACGACTGAGCCCCCGGCCAAGGTGCCTGACTTGGCCACGGCACCCGCAGGAGTCAGGAGGTCCACCGTCGCGAGGCTGGTGGCCTTCACAACCCCGTCCCCGTCCAGGGTGGCGTCCAACTGCAGCGTCAGCCTCGGCGGCGCATTCGGGGGGCTCGAGGAGCCGCCGCCCTGGCAGCCGGTGAGGAGGAGTCCGATGCAGGCGGTGGCGAGAAGGCCTAGGTGGTGTCCCATGAGTACTTCACCGATCTGGAGAGGTTTGGCCTTGGATGCTGCCCGTCAAAGCAGCATGCCATCCAGGGCAGGGGTGTATAGGGATTTCAAACGGCTCATTTTGATCTGACCTCAGGATGGGTCTCCAGGTCGAGGGGCTTTTCAGATTTAAGCTCGGGTCTGAGGGCTGACTTTCCTCATGTTTGAACCCTAGGCAGGCAGGAAACCCAGGCTGTCAAAGAGCTTGAAGGGATTGAAGCCTACGAAGCGCCAAGGCTCCGCCTGAGTCCCGCGGCTCTGTGAGTGGTTTCCCGAGTGGGGGAGACCGGGCTCCTTTAGGGCGGCTGTTCCTTCCGTTTGAGGCAGTCGAGCTTGGCGGTTATGACATGGGGCTGCTGACTCGGGCACTTCCTGTACTCTCGCCCCCCGGGCGGCAATCGCTTCGCGATTCTGTCCTATTCGCCAATCCAGGCGAATGGTGAATCACGGCGATCCGCTGCATCCTTCCGTCACACTTCGGACAGATCAGCACATCCACGGCAAACACCTCGAGGAGCAGTTGGGCCCAGGGCTTGCCCCAACCGAAGAACAGGCCCTATCCCCTTCATCCTTCTCTATCCCTGTGCTTCAAAAAGACGATTAAACAGGGATGAAAGGGATGAAGGGGATGGACAGGCGGTGGGGCCATCCGTCCTTGATCCTGATCGCCGTTCATCTCTGTCCAGCTCCGGTTGAAAAGCCTTTCGCCGATGAAGAACAGTGAGGAACGGTGATCCTGCTGCCGCCCTCAGCTCGTGTGCCCGGGGGTCAGCGACTGGGAGCCCGCACAGGAATTCCCCTGTTCCTGCAAGGGTTTTCGTGGGATACTAGTCGTTTGGGCCCCTCCCGGCTGGCGTTGTTCGCCAACAGAGATTGCCAATCGGCACGCTCGCGCAGGGACAGCCCCGGGAGATACCAGTGAGTGAGAACACCTTCGCAGCCCTCGGCTGCAGCGAAGCCCTTTTGGCCGCCCTGGCCAAGCGCGGCTTCGAAACCCCCATGCCCGTGCAGGAGCAGACCATTCGGCCCGGCCTCGCAGGCCGCGACCTGCTGGTGCAGAGCCGCACCGGTTCCGGCAAGACCCTGGCCTATGGGCTGCCCCTGTTGCAGCGCCTTTCTGGCGAGCGCCACGCCCAGGCCCTGATCCTCCTGCCCACGCGGGAACTGGCCCAGCAGGTGGGCGCCGAGCTGCACACCCTGGTGCCCAAGCTGCCCCTCGCCAACCTCGTGGGCGGCGTGGCCTACCAGCCCCAGCTGCGGTCCCTGCAGCTGGGCGCGCCCGTGGTGGTGGGCACGCCGGGGCGCGTGATGGATCATCTGAATCGCGGCACCCTCGATCTGAGCCACGTGACCATGATCGTTCTGGACGAATGCGACGAGATGCTGAACATGGGTTTCCTCGAAGATGTGGAAACCATCCTCGCCAAGGTGCCCGCGGGCCCCCAGACCTTCCTGTTCTCGGCCACCCTGCCCGCCCCCATCGCCAAACTGGCCAAGCGCTTCCTCAAGGATCCCGTGCAGATCCAGCTGGCCGAGGCCGGCGAGCACGCCGTGCATGCGGACATCGCCCACACGCCGGTGATCGTGCCTGACCATCAGCAGGTTCGAGCCCTCGTGAACCTGCTACTGCTCGATCAACCCAGCGCCGCCCTGATCTTCACCAAGACCAAGGCCCAGACGGAAGAAGTCGCCGAGGAACTGACCGTGTCGGGCCTGCCCGCGGCCTTCCTGCATGGGGATCTGGCCCAAGCCACGCGCACCCGCATCCTCGGCCAGTTCAAGGACGGCAAGCTGCGCTACCTGGTGGCCACGGACGTGGCCGCCCGCGGTCTGGACATCGAGGGCCTCCCTCTGGTGGTCCACATGGGCATCCCCACGCAGCTGGAGAGCTACATCCACCGC
>JBBRZL010000026.1:0-28957 GCA_038236735.1 Holophagales bacterium
GGGGCCCCCGCTGCAAGGGTCGGGAAACCCGCCCCTTGCAGCCTCGCACTGTCCGGGGGACCGCCTGCTCGCGTGGCTCGCTACGTCCCCCCGGAACCCCCGCTGCAAGGGTCGGGAAACCCGCCCCTTGCAGCCTCGCGCTGTCCGGGGGGACCGCCTGCTCGCGCGGGAGGAACCCGCCCGAGCAGCCCATCGGTTAACCTTGGATCATGAGTCTTCGCTACTTTGGAACCGATGGCATTCGGGGCGTCGCTTTGCGCACCCCGCTCACCCTGGAGGAGGTCTCCTGCTGGGGTGCGGCCTGGACCCAGGTGGCTCTGAAGGCAGGGGTGAAGCAGCTGGTGGTTGGGTGGGATCCTCGGTCCAGTTCCGGCCCCATGTCCGAGGCCTTTATCCTGGGCGTGGGTTCGGCCCTGAAGGTCCTGCTCCTAGGCATGGCTCCCACGCCTGCCGTCGCCTGGAATGTGGCGAAGCTGAGTGCCGAAGGCCCGAAGACATGGGGGCTCATGATCTCCGCCAGCCACAACCCCCCAGGCGACAATGGCCTCAAGGGCTTCAACGAACTCGGGGAGAAGCTGGAGGAGGACCAGGAACGCAGCATCGAACAGGCTTTCGACGAGCTGTCTGAACCCACGACGATTTCCGTGCCGCCAACACCCCTGGATCTGGGTCCCTACCTGAACCATTTGGCAGGCATCGAGCTTCCCTCCGATTTCAGCGTGGTGATCGACTGCGCCCATGGTGCCACAGCGGAAGTGGCGCTTGAGCTCTTTCGGGGCGAGCAGCTCCACTGGCTCGGGGTGCCCTCGGATGGTCCGAAAATTAACGTGGGCGTGGGTTCCACTCATATGGCTGCGCTGGCGGCGGCGGTGGCTGCCCGGGGGGCCCAGGTGGGCATCGCCTTTGACGGCGACGGGGACCGCTGTCTGCTCGTGGATGGCACTGGCGAGGTAGTGGACGGCGACCAGATGGTGTGGTTGCTGGCCCAGGACCGCGTGGCCTGCGGCGATGCCCCAGCGGGCGTGGTCGGGACGCTGATGACCAACGGTGGCCTGGCCCAGGCCCTGACGAAGGCGGGCATCCCCTTCGTCCGCACGGCCGTGGGCGACAAATTCATGCTGCGCGAAATGGCGAAGCGAGGCTGGGATCTCGCCGCTGAAGCCTCGGGTCACCTCATCCAGAAACGGGTGGGCCCCAGCGGCGATGGCCTGGCCGCGGCTCTCTCCATTCTCCGCGCCTTGCTGCATCGACCTGCAGCCAATCGTTGGGCCTGGACCTTCCGGCCCTGGCCGCAACGGCTTGTCAACGTGGTGGCGCGGGATCGCAAGGCCGTGGAGGCCTGCGCGGAACTCCTCGCGGCCATGGCCGCCATCGACGCCCGCTGGGGAAGCGGGGTTCGCCAGGTGATTCGCTGGTCGGGCACCGAACCCAAACTGCGCCTCATGGTGGAAGCCCAGGAATCCGCCTGGGTGGACCAGGCGCTGACCGAACTCGAAGCCGCCGCTCGCCATGATCTGGTCTTGATCTGACATGGCGCCTGCTGACATCCGCCGCCCTGTGGACCGCTGGCTGGTGCTCTTCGCCCTGGCCCTGGTGGCCATGGGCATGGTCTGGATTTATTCCGCTTCCGCCATCAAGGCCTCGCAAAATCACGCGGCGGCCACCGCCTTCCTGACGCGTCAGCTGCTGGGCGGCGGCATCGGCATCGCTTTCATGCTGGCGTTGTCCCAGGTGGATCTCACGCTCCTGCAGGACCACCCGCGCCCCCTGATGGTGGCCTACTTCCTGCTGGTCAGTCTGCTGCTGTTCGTGTTGTTCTTCGGCCCCAAGGTGAATGGTGCCCACCGCTGGATCCGGCTGGGCCCCATGAGCCTCCAGCCCTCCGAACTTTTCAAACCGCTTTCGGTGCTCATCGCGGCTTCCTGGATGGTAAGGAACCGGGAGGCCTGGACCAATCACCGGGACGCCCTTCCCAAGCTCCTGGGACTCGCCGGGATTCTGCTCATCCCATTGGCGCTGATCCTGCGGGAGCCGGATTTCGGCACGACCTTCCTCATCGTCTTCGTGACGCTCATGGTCGTGTTCCTGGGGGGCGCGCCGAAATGGATTTTCGCGGTGGCCATCCCCTTTCTGGGAGCCATCGGTACGGCCTTCGTGGTCTTCTCGCCCTACCGACTGGCCCGGGTGACGAGCTTTCTGAATCCTGAGGCCGATCCCCTCGGGAAGGGCCACCAGGCACTCCAGAGCCTCGTGGCCGTGGGCAACGGCGGGCTCCTGGGCGTTGGACTCGGGGCCGGTAAGCAGAAGCTCTTCTACCTGCCGGAAGCTCACACCGATTTCATCTATGCCGTCATCGCCGAGGAGGCGGGCCTGATCGGGACCGTGGCCATCCTGGCGCTGTTCATCGCCATCCTCTGGCGGGGTTACCGCATCGCCCGCCGGGTGAGCGATGGCTACTTGAAACTCTGCGCCCTGGGCTTCGTGCTGCTACTGGTCGTGCAGGCCCTCATGAACATGAGCGTGGTCCTGTCGCTGGCGCCGAACAAGGGCATTCCGCTGCCCTTCATCTCCTTCGGGCCCAACAGCCTGATCACCAGCCTCATCTGCCTCGGCCTCCTGCTCTCCATCAGCAAGGAGGCGTCAGCCTAGGGACCGTTCAGACCAGTCAGCGTTTTCCAGACTGGTCTGTTGAGGCCCCTTGCGCCCGCAGTGCTGCCGATGGACCCATATTCGCTTGGGTTAAGGGCATAAAAGCAGGGGCTCATCGTCGTCATCCACCAGAACGATATTCGATCCTCCGCCCAGCAGCACGGCATCCTCGTACATGTTCTTCAACTTGGGTTCGAAGCGCTCCCCCTGGTCCAGCCGCGCATCAGGCTTCAGGTCCACAGCGGTGCGCACCAGGCCCAGGAAACAGGCCGGTTCGAGGTCAAGAATGGCGGCCAGGACTTTCAATGGACTAAGCGCGTGGAAAGGTCGCATCCGAGTGGAGAAGCAGAGCGCGCCGTCCTCCCACCGCAGGTCCCGGACGATGTGGCGGAGATCCAGGGGCTCACCCGCTTTGGCTTCACCGCGATCCCACCGCCAAGTCTCCACTGTCAGGAAGGCGGAAACCCGTGCCTCTGCATGGTTTCGATGCTGCGCCGCGGGCTCCCAACGCCAATGGGACAGGAGCGCGAGTTCACCGATCCCAGAAGCATAGATCGGCAGGGGATTCCAATGATGGATGTGCAATCCCTTGGGCAGGCGCTGGTTCAAGCGCGCCATCATTGCGTCGGAGTCTTCCTGGGGTTCCCTGGTCAGCACCGCGTCCATGGCTTCGTTCAGCCCACCCACCCCGGATGGGAGCGGCAGTCCGTTAGCCAGCAGCGGCCGCGGACGCTTGGCAAGGTCCAGCGCTAGAGGGAGCCCCTCCAACCGGAACGCCTGGAGGAAAAGCGCGTGCAGATCGCCATCGTCGAAGCAGATGGCCGCGCCCTCTTTTGCAAACTGCAATCGGATCAAGGCCCGTCGAGCGTCCAGGTGCCAGGAGGCCGAACGGCGCTGACGTGACTTCACCGCCAGGGGAGCCATGCACGAGATGAGCATCCCGATTGCTTCGACATCCGCTGCGACATGGCGGGAAGCCCGGAGGATCTCGGCGGCTTCCTCGGCAAGTTCTGCGTTGATGAGCAGCTCGATGAGCGCATCAGAAATCAGAGTAGGCCGACCGGCGATCGTCGCGCGCAGAACCTGCAGTGCCGGGGGTTCCAGGCTGGGACCAACGGCTTCCATGGCCTGGAGCGCGGTCTGGAGACGGGCTCGCCTGACCAGGGCTTCGGCAGGAATGGCGGGAAGGTGCGTGCGGGCGTCCACGGCTTCAGGATAGTGGTCGAATCCAATGTTGGTGGATAAACCCGACTATCCAATCCGGGCAAAACAAGAAAAAAACAGATGGCGTCATTCCTGCACAGGGGGGATTTCCACATCTACTGTGGGAAGCCGCAGCGGGAACCGGAGATTTCCTTTCAGCACAAGCCACTTCAGTCCCTGCCCCTTTTTTGAGGCAGGTGAAGGCAGCGTTTGAGGGTTGACACGCGCCCCCCGGGTTGATCTCTGGATACTCCCTTTGCCTTCCACGGCGGGACCCGCCAAGCTGTAAGCCACACCATGATTCATGATGCCTACATCGTCCCCCCTCTGCCCGCCGACTGGCCGTTCGAGCCTGGCGCCCCACTGCACCCACTGGGTTGTCGTCTGAACCTGGAATTACCTGGATTCGGAGGTGGCTGGCGCGTCTGCACGCCGGGAGGAATAATCCCCGAGGGCGACCCGATGCCTCTGCCTGGCGCCTTCGGGCGCGGGGGGATTCTTCGCGTCGGGGACATGATCCTGAGACCCTACCGCCGCGGCGGATTCCTCCGCCATTTCAACGACCGGACTTATCGTACGCATCTCCGCTTCGCCGCCGAGCATGCAGTCCACCGAGGTCTGTGGGAGGCCGGTTTCCCCACCGTGGAACCGCTTGGCTATGCCTGGCGGCCCAGCAAGCTAGGCGTGGAAGGTGTCCTGCTCACGCGCCTGGCCGAAGGAGAGCCCTGGCCCCGGCGCTGGGACCTCAGCGCGCAGCGAGGGGGAGATATTCGTCTTGCCCTGGCTTCACTGTGCCGCTGGGGCCTCTGGTCTCCCGACTTGAACGCCACAAATGTGCTGCTGCCACCCCAGGGGGGCGCCCTGTTCCTGGACTGGGATCGCGCCCGGTTCGAGCCTCCGAACCATGAATTGTGGCCCCGCTACCAGGCAAGGCTGCTGAGGAGCCTCGGCAAGCTGGGCGCCCCAGTGCCCGCCATGGAAGTCATTGAATCTGCGTCGCGTCCGTAATCAGTACTGGCTTCACGGGCAGATTCAGGAAGTCGCTGCGCTTGTTGCTGGTCTTGACCGCCCGGATGCGATCAACCACATCCATGCCTTTGATCACCTTCCCGAAGACGCAGTAGCCCCAGGTCTGGTCACTGGCCTTGCTCTTGAAGTCCAGGGGCGGGTTGTCCTTGACGTTGATGAAGAATTCCGCCGCCGCGCTATGCGGATCCGGGGTCCGCGCCATGGCCAGCGTCCCGCGCTTGTTCTTCAGGCCTGCGGCCAAGGCCCGGTCGGCCTCGTTGGGAATCGAGGGATCCGTCCGTTTCTTGCCGAGGTAATCCACATAACCGCCGCCCTGGATCATGAAATCCGGGATGACGCGGTGGAAGATGGTGCCCTTGTATTGGCCTTTCTTCACGTACTTCAGGAAATTCTCCACGGTCTTCGGAGCGGCCTCGGGCTCCAGTTCCAGGACGATCACTCCCATGGAGGTGACCAGCTTCACCTTCGGCTTGGGTGCGGCGTCGAGGCCCAGCGAGACCAGCGACAGAATGACGGCGATCAGGGCACGCATCAGGATCTCCGGGAGATGCCCCAGCATACCCGGTTCAGTACGCTCCCAGGCTCTTGGCAACGGCATCCCGCTGGCCCTTGAACCCCTGCTCGTCCCGGGCCTCCTTGATAAGGGCCCTCGCCTGGTCCTGCTGCCCTTGTCTCATCATGGCCTGGGCCCGCATCAAGGCGACCCAGCCCCGCTGCTCTGGCGCCGCAGGCTTGGCGGGATACATCGCCAGGGCACCGCGGGCGTCCCCCTGCTGGAAGCGAAAATCGGCCACAAGGATGTCCAGAGGCTCCCGGGCCGCGCCTTTCTCCTGGACTCGTTTCAGCCAGCTTTCCGCCTCGGCCAGCCGATGGGCGGTGGATTCTTTTGGGTCCATCGGGCGCTGGAGGAGCCTGAGGAGAGCCTTGATGCGATCTGGGCCCGGCCGCGCCCGCTCCAGCGTGACACGCAGGGGGACCCACTCCTCCAGCGCCGCTTCGGCCCTTGCCCGCAGCAGGGCCTCGTCTGCCGTGCCACCCTTTGCAGGAACCAGTCTCAGCAGGGCCCGCGGCTGGGCCTCGGGTTGACTCTTAGCCAGGGCGGCCTTCCGCAGGGCTTCCCGTTCGTTCTTAGGGGCCTCACTCATGAGCCCTGGCAACAGTTCCAGCAGGCCATTGCCGGCGAGCAGTTCGGCGATACCTTTGCGGGACTCCGCATTCAGTGCCGCGTAGGTACCTGGCTTCAACCGTGTGAGCAGCTCGCCGGAAAAGCCCTTCTCCAGGCGCTGGTCAACCCAGGCATTCCAGGCCTGCGACCACAGTTTCTTGATCTCGGGCGACCCCTCCCGCAATCCGGGCTCCATGCGGTCCACCCGGTTGAGGGCGTCCTCCCAGAGTGATTTGCCAACGGCAACCCGCAGTTCCACCAGCTGGGCAGCACCCTTGGGCAACCCCTTGCCGCCCTTGCGGACTTCATCCAGCAGCGATTCCGCGCTGGGCATGCCACTGGCGTCCGGCAGACTGCCATCCGTTAGCAGACTGGCCAGGGCCAACTTGGCATCGTCGGCCTGGCTTGCCCGTGGGTAATCCTTGATGAGTTTCCGGAGGACCTGGGCCGACTCCTTGGCATCCCCCGACCGCCCCAACAGCCGGCCCCAGGCCAGATCCACGCGCGGCATGAGGTTGCTCTGTGGAAACAGGTTCTGGAAATCCTTGCGGGCGCCCTGGGCCTGCTCCCGCTCTCCAGCGGCCCCCAGGGTCTCGACGATGGCAGCCAGTCCCTTTTCGCTGGGTTTCTCCTGGGATCCGAGCGGCCGGAGCGACTGCACGATGGGCAGCGCCTCCTGGGGGTGCCCCAGCTCCACCAGGGTCCAGATCAGCAACTCTTGGGGCCGCCGCTTGCGCTCGGAGGGGATGTCCGAAGCCAGAGCCTGGTGGAGTCGGCTTTCGGCTTCCTTGTAATGCTTCTGGGCCACGGCGTTTTCCGCGAGGATGGCCTGGGCTTCGCCCATGAAGGGCGACTTCGGCCACTGCCGCTCGAGGTTCTTGAGGGCCACGGAGGCCGTGGACAGGTTGCCAAGACGGGCCTCCAGCATGCCTTGGGCATAGAGCACGAGTTCCCGTTCGGGAACCCTGCTGGACTTGAACGTGTGCGCCTTGAGCCGGAGCAGAGCGGCCTTGATGAGCACGGGGTCGTCCGCTCCGAGCGCATCCTGAGCCACCTTCGCCGCCTGGGCATCCGTCAACCTGGCATCGGAGGCCTGGGCGGTTGCCCTGGGTGTCTCGGTCCTGGCCGGAACCGCCGCTGCTCCAGGCTGGGCGGGCAGGGGCAGCGCAGCCAGCAGGCATAAGCAACCCGCGCAGCGCTCCCGGAGCTTCATGCGAGCCACCGGGTCAGGAGGTTCTTCTTCCCTTGTTCGAATTCCTCCTCGGACAGCATGCCCTTCGCCTTCAAGGAGGCCAGCCGCTCGAGATCGACCAGCGAATCCGACCGGCCCGGGCCTCCGGTGGGCGCGATCTGGTTGGCCAGGATCTCCATGCGGCCGAGCGTCGTCTCCAGGAGTTCGAGTCGCTCGTTCAAGGTCTTCACCTTGGTCCGGAGTTCATCTCGCTCGTGGGCCAGATCCCGCCGCTCCATGAGGCGCCGGAGCGTATTCCGGAACTGGTCAATCTGCATCGGCTTGGTCACGAAATCGAAGGCGCCCATCTCCATGGCCTCCGTGGCTTCGCGCACGCTGCCAAAACCCGTGAGCACCAGCACGGTGCAGCTGGGGTTCCGATTCAAGGCGCATTTCAGCACGTCCATGCCTGACTTCCCGGGCATGACCAGATCTGTGATGACCAGTTCGAAGGGGGGTTGCTCGGCCTTGAGCTTCCGTTCGGCTTCCTCGCCGGAGGTGGCCGTCACCACTCGGAAGCCCTCCTCTGACAGCAGCGTCGAAAGCGTTTCCAGGGGCATGGGATCGTCGTCCACCAACAGAAGGCTCGGAGACGGGAGATGCGGGGGCACGATGGGACGGGTCAAGGGGTTTCCTTAGGATCGCCTAACAATACTCTGCTGGCCCGTGGGAGTGGAACCGGCGGCTTCATGCGGCGCCCCGGAGCCGGAACACGAAGGCCAGGACCTGGGCCACGGCCTGATACAGATCTCGGGGAATGGGTTTCTCCACCTCCACAACGCGGTAGAGCGCCCGGGCGAGTTCGGGGCGTTCCAGGGTCGGTACACCGGCTTCCCGAGCCCGCTCCCGGATCTTCAGCGCCAGGTGATCCAGCCCTTTGGCCACGCAGATCGGTGCGGCCATGTCCGGATCGTAGCGGAGGGCGATCGCCACGTGGGTGGGGTTGGTGACGACCACCGTGGCCTTGGGGACTTCGGCCAGCATCCGCCTCCGGGCCGCCGCGTGCATGATGTTCTTCTGCCTCTGCCTGACCTGGGGATTGCCTTCCGAATCCTTCATCTCATCCTTCACTTCCTGCTTGGTCATGCGGATGCTCTTCTCCCAGCTCGACCGTTGCCAGACAAAATCCGCCAGGGCCAGGATCAGCATGGCCAGCATCACGTTGCGGTAGAGTGCGAACAGCGCACTCTGGAAGACATCCAGCGCCTGCCCCAGGGGCAGTTTCAGCGTGGCCAGCAGCAGCGGGATCCGCGGTGCCAGGACCGCATAGGCCACCCAGGCCAGCAGGGCGAACTTGGCCAGGCTCTTGAATAAGTCCACCACCGCCTTCGCCGAAAAGATGCGCTTGAAGCCCTTGGCCGGATTCAAGCGGTCGAACTTGAGCTGGAGGGGCTTGGTACTGAAGGTGAAGCCCCGCTGGGCGAAGCCGGTCGCCAAGGCCACCAGGAAGTTGAGCCCGAGGAAGGGCAACAGCAGCCGCCCCAGGACCGTCATCACGTCCGCCAGCAGTGTCACCAGCCCTGCATCCGACAGGGCACCGGGCTGCGCCAGCTGGAGAAAATGAGCCACCTGCTTCGCCAGCAGGGCCAGGATGGCCCCCCCCAGGCCCATGAACAGGAAATAGTTGCCCCAGAGCAGGATGGCCCCGTCGAAATCGGAACTGCGGGGGACCGAGCCCTCCTCTCGCGCTTTCTCGCGCCGCTTGGGGGTCGCCTTCTCGGTGTGGTCGGGGGATTGCGCCAAGCTAGCCTCCGAGCAGTTTCAGGGCCAGTCTCGGCGCGGCTTCGAGCATCGGCGTCAACCAATCGCCCAGCTGCCTCAGCAGCAGGCCCAGGATCACCAGACCCATCGCAATCTTGAGCGGAAAGCTCAGCTGGAGCAGTTGCAGCTGGGGCATGAACTTGCCGGAGATCCCCAGGATGAGATCCACGAGGAAGAGCACCGCCATGACTGGGAAAGCCAGCTGGAAACCTTTGGCCAGCAACTGGCCGATGAGGAGGACGAGTCCCATGACCTGAAGTGGCACGCCCTGCCCCATGGGGGCCACTCGATAGCTGTCCACCAGGGCGAGGATCATCTGGTGGTGCAGACCCGTGACGAAGACCAGTAGCGCGGACATTTGCATCATCAGCGAACCCGAAATGGAGACGCTCTGGGAGGTGGCAGGGTCCAGGAACTGCACAAAGGAAAAGCCCATCTGCATGTCCATCAGGCTGCCCGCGAAGGCCACGGCCTCCAGGATCCAGGCCACCACGGTGCCGAGCAGGAGGCCGATTGCCAGTTCCGAGGCCATCAATCCAACCAGTGCGGGAATGCCCGAGGGCACCGAGGCGGGCACGGGCAGCACCGGGAGGATCAGGGTCGCCAGCAGGGCGGCCAGGGCCGCGCGGAGCTGCACTGGCATCTGGTCGGCACCCAGCAGGGGCAAGGCGGCAAGCAGGCCGGTGATGCGAGTGAGCACCAGCACCCAGAGCGCCGCCTTCGCGCCCGTGAAGGCCCAGAAGGCGTGGCTGGCAAGCGTCGGAGTCACGGCCGCCTCAGGTGAGCTGCCGAACGACCGCATTGAAATCAGTGAACATGTGCGTGGTGAAGCGGAGCATCACCTGCAGCATCCAGGGAAAGCTGATGGCCACCACCAGCATGACCGCGATGATCTTGGGGACGAAGGCGATGGTCTGGTCCTGGAGGCTGGTCACCACCTGGAACACCGAGATGCTCAGGCCCACCACCAGGGATACCAGCAGGGCGGGCCCTGCCACCAGCAGCGCGGTCTTGAGGGCCTCTTTCCCAATTTGAGCAATCAATAGTTCATTCATCCGGTGTACCCCTTCACGAGCGACCCGATGATCAAGTACCAGCCGTCCACCAGCACGAACAGCAGCACCTTGAAGGGCAGGGAAATCGTCACGGGCGGGAGCATCATCATGCCCATGCTGAGCAGGATGCTGGCCACCACCATGTCCACCACCAGGAAGGGCAGAAAGATCATGAAACCGATCTCGAAGGCGGTCTTCAGCTCACTAATGAGAAAAGCCGGCAGCAGACATTCCAGGGGCACATCGGCCTTGGTCCTGGGGGCCGGAGCCTTGGCGATCTTGAGGAACAGCGACAGGTCCTTCTTGCGGGTGTAGCGCAGCATGAAGACCTTCAGCGGCGCGGCAGTGCGATCCAGCGCCTGTTCGGTGGTCAGTTCATTCCGCTGGAGCGGCTGGATGACGGTCGCGTTGATCTCCCGTGCCGTGGGCGCCATGATGAAGAAGGTGAGCACCAGGGACAGGCTGACGAGCACCTGGTTCGAGGGGGTCTGCTGCTGACCCAGGCCCTGCCGGAGGAAGTGGAGCACCACGGCGATGCGGGTGAAGCTGGTGGCGGTCATGAGAATCGTGGGCGCCAGGCTCAGCACCGTCAGCAGCAGCAAAGCCTGCAGGCTGGAGCTGAGCGCCGGGCCGGAAGGAGCCTTGCCGAAGTCCACGGTCAGGGATGGCAACGGGGCCGCTGGCTGGGCGCAGAGACTCAGACCCGCCAGCAGCAGGATCACCAAGGGCAGCCAACGCCAGAGCCGGCTCACGGTTGGCCTCCACCCTGGGGCCCGCCGCCCTGCTTCAGCAGCGCCTCCATCTCGCGCACGGGCACCGGGCGACCCAGATCCACCTGGCGGGACAGGGCCTCGTCGAAGGTGTCAGGTTCGCCACGCTCACCCGGATCCAAGCGCGAGATCAGGCTGATGCCCTGGGGCGTGAGTGCGATGAGGAAGCGCTCGCCCTCGGCGTCAAGGATGGACACATAGCGCCGATCACCCAGGGCGAGGGTTTCCTCCACCCGCAACTTGCCGCCACCGCCGCCCGGCATGCGCCCGCGACCGTATTTTTTCAGGGCCCAGAGGCTGGCGCCCGCCAGGCCCAGCACCAGCACCAGGGAGCCGAAGGCCCGCAGGCCGGAAGGACCTGCCTCGGCAACCTGGCCCTGCGTCGGTTTTCCGTCCTCCAGCGTCAAGGGAGCCTGCAGTTCCTTCTCCGAAGGCGAAGGCGGCGGTGCGGGCCGCGCGGCCTCCTGGGCCCCAAGACCCAAGCCCGCCAGCAATCCAAGGGAAAGCACGATCCGTCGCAGCACGACAAACTCCCGACACAGACAGGGAGTAGGGCGAGAGGGATGCCAGTGGCGATGCTGTCCGGGGGACCGGCCTGCGGCCTACACCCCCGGGCCATCCGAGTGACCCACCACCGTTGCGGAGGGACCACCCGTGGGCGTAGGGTGGAACCCTCATCTACCGATGTTTTGGAGTCGTCATGCCCTCCTTCCAGCTCACTGTGAACGGCTGGGTCCGCACCGCCGACAGTTTCCGGTGAGCGGCTCAACCGCCGCCGTGATCCTGGCCGCCGGCTCGGGTCGCCGCATGGGGGGCCCCAAGGCCCTGCTGCGCCTCGGGGGTGAGACCCTGCTACGACGCATGGCCCGCGTGGCGCTGGAGGCTGGCTGCGCGCCGGTGCTGGCCGTGGTCGGGGACTGGGCGCCCGGCCTCGACGACCTGGCCGTCCAGGTTCTCATCAATGCTGGCGCTGCCGAGGGCATGGCCAGTTCCCTCCGCCTGGGCCTCGCCGCCCTGCCAGGGTACGCCGGGGCGGCTCTGATTCTCACCGTGGATCAGCCGGCGGTGGACGCGGCCCTGCTGAGATCCCTCCTGGCCCTGGCGGCAATGGACCCGGACCGTCCCACTGTCTGCGCCTATGCCGACACCGTGGGCATCCCCGCGGTGGTCCCGCGCCGGCTGTTCTCCGAATTGAAGAACCTGCACGGGGAGCAAGGGGCCAAACCGATCCTCCTGCGGGAGGGCGCGGTGGCCTTGCCCTTCCCCGAAGGCGCCTTCGACCTGGATACACCCGCGGATCTGGAACGCCTCAGCCGCTGAGGTCAGGCGCTGAGGGTGGCCTTCTTCTGAAGGTGGTCGTAGCGCTTCCTGGCCTGCTCCAGTTCCGACAGGTGCATGCCCGCCCACTCGCAGAGGGCGCCCATGGGTTCGATGAGCGTGTGGCCCAGCCGGGTCAGCTCGTACTCGGTGCGGGGCGGCACTTCGGGATAGACATGGCGCGTGACCAGCCCGTCTCGCTCCAGCTTGCGCAATGTCTGGGTGAGCATCTTCTGGCTGATGCCGCCCACCTGTCGATGCAGGTCCCCGTAACGCTGCTTTCCCCTCGCCAGGAGGTAGATCAGCAGGGTGGTCCACTTGTCGGCGATGAGATCCAGCACCTTTCGAGTAGGACACTGGGCGCTCAGAACATTGGGGGCCATGGAACACGCTTTACTAACCATTGGGTGCCTACCTTCCAAAATAGTGCCTACTTTCTTTTCGATTGTAAGCACCTAAAGTTTGGGTCACGGGCCAAGCGAATGCAAGGACCTTCCTTCAAGGAGCAGAGATGACCCAGATCGCCATCGTTTACCACAGCGGATTTGGCCACACCAAGGTGGTGGCAGAACGGGTGAAGGCCGGCGCCGAGTCGATTCCCGGCACCCTTGCGAGCCTCATCCCAGTCGAAGCGATCGACGCCCACTGGGCAGACCTGGAGGCGGCCGACGCCATCGTCTTCGGCAGCCCCACCTACATGGGCAACGTCAGTGCCCCCTTCAAGGCCTTCATGGACGCCAGTTCCAAGCCTTGGTACGAGCGGAAGTGGCAGGACAAGCTGGCCGCGGGCTTCACCATCAGCGGCAGCCCCAGCGGCGACAAGTTGAACACCCTCCAGTCCCTGATGATCTTTGCCATGCAGCACGGCATGGTCTGGATCGGCCTCGCGGACCTGCCCCAGAACGACGAGGGCACCAACCGCCTGGGCAGTTTCAGTGGCGTCATGGGCCAGGCTGGGCAGGTGGCGCCCGAGGTGGAACCCAACGCGGCCGATCGCAAGAGCGCCGAACGCCTGGGGCAGCGCGTCGCCGGCGCGGCCGCCCGCTGGGCCAGGGTTTCCTGACCTTGTCATCCTCGACGTGGGCGATTGTCATGACCGAGAATCCGGTCTGATCCGTTATTCTGTGGGCAGAAACAGGAGTCCCCGTATGACCGACCTCATCGCGCACTTGACCGACAAGACCTTCCCCGACGCCGTGGCCCATGGCTTCACTGTGGTGGATTTCTGGGCTCCCTGGTGCGCTCCCTGCCGCGAACTGGCCCCCCTCACCGAGGTTCTCGCGGTGGAATTCAAGGGCAAGGCCACCTTCGCCAAGGTGAACGTGGATGATTTCACCCCCCTCTCCGAACAGTACGACGTCCTGAGCATGCCCACCCTAGTGATTTTCAAGGACGGGCAGCCTGTGGGCCGCATCGTCGGTTCCCTGCCCATCGACCAGCTGCGGACCCGCATCCAGCAGGCCATTTGAACCTGCTCCCTTCTCGATCAAAGGAACCCATGAGCACCTTCTCCTGCGACAGCCTCATCCAGCAGCTTGCCTGGCGCTACGCCACCAAGAAGTTCGACCACTCGAAGAAGATCGGTACGGCCGACTGGGCAGCGCTCGAGCAGGCCCTGGTCCTCACGGCCTCCAGCTATGGTCTGCAACCCTGGAAGTTCATCATCGTCACCGACCCGGCCCTCAAGACGAAGCTGCGCGCCGCCTCCTGGAACCAGGCCCAGGTGGAAGACTGCAGCCATCTGGTGGTCATCACCGCCCAGCAGGACATCACCGAAGCCGACTTGGATCGCTTCATCGCCCGCACGGCCGAGGTGCGCGGCGTTGCCATGGAAAGCCTGGCGGGCTACAAGGGCTACATGCTGGGCGACCTCGTCAATGGCCCCCGCCACGCCGTCATCAAGGAATGGGCCGCCCGACAGACCTTCATCGCCCTGGGCAACTTGCTCACTTCCGCAGCGGTCCTCGGCATTGATGCCTGCCCCCTCGAGGGGCTCGAGCCAGCCAAGTACGACGAGATCCTGGGCCTCCAGGGTTCTGGCTACGCCACCATTTCCGCCTGCCCGCTGGGTCATCGCGCCGCGGACGACAAATACGCCAACGCGCCCAAGGTGCGCTACGAGGCCAAGGACGTCATCGACCACCGCTGAACCACCGGAGTTCAAGGCCAGGGAAACGGTCATCACCGTCTCCCTGGCCTCATACTTGGTGGGTGAAGGAGGCTCCCATGCTGACCCGCACCCTGGGCACCCAGGGACTCACCGTTTCAGCCCTCGGCCTCGGCTGCATGGGCATGTCGGACTTCTACGGCCACCGGGACGATCTGGAATCCACCGCTACGCTGCACCATGCGGTGGAGCGCGGCGTTACCTTCTTCGACACCGCCGACATGTATGGGCCCTACGTCAACGAGGTCCTTGTGGGCAAGGCCCTGGCGGCCGTGCGGAACCGGGTGGTGATCGCCACGAAGTTCGGCATCGTCCGGGATGCCAGTGATCCCACCGTGCGCGGCGTCTGCGGACGGCCCGAGTACGTGCGCAAGGCCTGCGAGGGCAGTCTCGAGCGTCTGGGCGTGACGACCATCGACCTCTATTACCAGCACCGGGTGGATCCCGAAGTGCCCATCGAAGACACGGTCGGCGCCATGGCTGACCTGGTACAAGCCGGCAAGGTGCGCTTCCTGGGCTTGTCTGAAGTGAGCCCCGCCACCCTACGCCGGGCCTGCCAGGTGCACCCCATCAGCGCCGTGCAGTCTGAATATTCCCTTTGGACCCGCGACCCTGAGGCTGGCCTGCTGCCGATGTGCCGCGAGCTGGGCGTGGGTTTCGTGCCCTACAGTCCCCTGGGTCGGGGCTTCCTGACGGCCCAGATCAAGCGTTTCGAGGACTTCGAACCCGGCGATTACCGGCGCCATTCCCCCCGCTTCCAGGGCGAGAACTTCCAGAAGAACCTCGACCTCGTGGCCCGACTCCAGGACATGGCCGAGGCCCGCGGCTGCACCCCCGCCCAGCTGGCCCTGGCCTGGGTGCTGGCCCAGGGCGGCGACCTGGCCCCCATCCCCGGCACCAAGAACCGCAACCGCCTGGACGAGAATCTCGACGCCCTGGATCAGGTGCTCTGCCCCGGCGAGATCCAGGAGCTGAGCGGCCTCTTCCCCCCGGGCGCAGCCTCCGGCTCCCGCTACCCCGAAGCCATGATGGGCATGGTGAATCGCTAGCACCCACCCTGGAAGGCCCATGGCCCGCCGCACGGAGGCTCATCCCGACAACCTGCCCGGTGCCTTCTTCGTGGATCGCACCTGCATCGACTGTGGCACCTGCTACCAGTTCGCCCCGGAGACTTTCGCGGCCGACGGGGACCACGCCCGGGTCCAGGCCCAACCCGCGGAGCCAATCACCCGCATGCGGGCTTCCATGGCCCTGGTGGCCTGCCCCGTGGGTTCCATCGGCACTGACGACAAGACCGACCTGCCAGCCGCCGCCATGGCCTTTCCGGATCCGCTGGCGGAGGAAGTCTCCTTCTGTGGCTACACCAGCGAGAAGAGCTTCGGCGCCTGGAGCTACCTGATCCGTCGCCCCGCCGGCAACGTTCTCGTGGATTCCCCCCGGGCCGCCGAGCCGCTGTTGAAGCGGCTGGAGGAGCTGGGCGGGATCTCGATGCTGGTCCTGAGCCACCAGGATGACGTGGCCGACCACGCAGCCTTCCGCTCGCGCTTTGGCTGCGAGCGCATCATGCACCAGCGCGACGGGGTGCAAGGGCTGGAACGACTGATCGAGGGCGACGAGTCCGTCCCCCTGGCTGAGGATCTCCTGCTCATCCCCACCCCGGGCCACACGGCCGGAAGCGTCTGCCTGCTGTACAGGGAGTTTCTTTTCACCGGTGATCACCTCTGGTGGAACCCCGTCAAGGGGCGCCTCTCCGCCTCCCGCGCCTTCAACTGGCACTCTTGGGAACAGCAGCTGGCCAGCTTGGAGAAACTGCTGGCTTTCGACTTCAGCTGGGTGCTGCCTGGGCACGGTAACACCCACCACGCGGACAGCCCTGCCGCCATGCGGGCCGAACTGGAACGGGCCATTGCCGTGCTCCGACGCTCTTGATCGCGATCTCAGCCGGACCGTGGGAAACTAAGGGGTTCCGATGGAGGTCCCCATGACCACTGCCTCTGATGCTCCCGTCGTCACCGCCCCCCGCGGCACCCACCTGCATTGCAAGGGCTGGGTGCAGGAGGCCGCGCTGCGCATGCTCATGAACAACCTGGATCCGGAGGTGGCCGAGCGGCCCGAGGATCTGGTGGTCTACGGCGGCCTGGGCAAGGCAGCCCGCAACTGGGACTGCTTCCACGCCATCGTCAAGGAGCTGAAGCACCTGAACGACGACGAAACCCTGCTGGTGCAGAGCGGCAAGCCCGTGGGCGTAGTGAAGACCCATCCGGAGGCGCCACGCGTCCTGATCGCCAATTCCAACCTGGTGCCCAAGTGGGCCACCTGGGAAGTCTTCCGGGAACTCGACCAGAAGGGCCTGATGATGTACGGCCAGATGACCGCCGGCAGCTGGATCTACATCGGCAGCCAGGGCATCGTGCAGGGCACCTACGAGACCTTCGCCGAAGCGGCGCGCCAGCACTTCAATGGCACCCTGGCCGGCACCTGGACCCTCACCGCGGGGCTCGGCGGCATGGGCGCGGCCCAACCCCTGGCCATCACCATGAACGGCGGTGTGGCCCTGTGCATCGAGGTGGACCAGACCCGCATCCAGAAGCGCATCGACACCCGCTACCTGGATGAGTGGACTGACAACCTGGATACCGCCATGGCCCTGGTCCACCAATATGTCGATGCCAAGGAGGCCCGCAGCATCGGCCTGCTGGGCAACGCCGCGGAGCTGCTGCCCGAGCTCCTGAAGCGGGGCTTCAACCCCCAGCTCGTCACCGACCAGACCTCCGCCCATGACGAATACAACGGTTACATTCCTGCCGGGCTTTCCATGGAGCAGGCCACCGCCCTGCGCAAAGATGAGCCCGAAGCCTACGTGCAGCGGGCCCTCGCCTCCATGCGGGCCCACGTGGAAGCCATGATCGAGTTCCAGCGCCGGGGCTCAGTGGTCTTCGACTATGGCAACAACATCCGTGCCCAGGCCCAGCGGGCCGGCTGCGAAAACGCCTTCGCCTTCCCGGGCTTCGTGCCCGCCTTCATCCGACCCCTCTTCTGCAAGGGCATCGGCCCCTTCCGCTGGGTCGCCCTGTCTGGCGATCCCGAAGACATCGCCACCACGGACGCCGCCATGATGGAACTGTTCCCGGAAAACGAGGGCATGATCCGCTGGCTCAAGGCAGCCAAGGAGAAGATCGCCTTCCAGGGCCTGCCCGCCCGCATCTGCTGGATCGGCGCCGGCGAGCGCCACCTGGCGGGGCTGAAGTTCAATGAGCTGGTGCGCACCAGCAAGGTGAAAGCCCCCATCGTCATCGGCCGCGACCACCTGGACAGCGGCAGTGTGGCCAGCCCCAACCGCGAGACCGAGGCCATGAAGGACGGTTCTGATGCCGTCAGCGACTGGCCCCTGCTCAATGCCATGACTGCCGTCGGCGGCGGCGCCTCCTGGGTGAGCTTCCACCATGGCGGCGGCGTGGGCATGGGCTACAGCCAGCACAGCGGCGTGGTCATCGTGGCCGACGGCACCGAGCGCGCCGACCGCTGCATCAGCCGCGTGCTCTGGAACGACCCCGCCATGGGCGTCTTCCGCCACGCCGACGCCGGCTACGAAACCGCCCGCGAGCACGCCGAAATCATCGGATTGCATATTCCCATGAAGGGTTGACCATGTCCCGTCCCTGCCCGTGCACTTCCAAGAAGCCCTACGACCGCTGCTGCGGCCCCTTCCACGCGGGGACGGCGGTGCCGGAGACCGCCGAACAGCTGATGCGCTCGCGGTTTTCCGCCTATGCGCTGGGCAAGGTGGACTACCTCATCGGCAGTCGGCCCGAGGCCAAAAGGGCCGACGAAAGCCGCGAAGAACTGGCCACCTACTGCAAGGCCGTCAGCTGCGTGGGGCTGAAGATCATTGGCAAAGACAAGGGAGGCAAGGATGACGATACCGGCATCGTCACTTTCCATGCCAGCCTCCAGACTAACGGCCGCCGCAGCCTCCACATCGAAACCAGCACCTTTGGCCGGGAACATGGTCGCTGGGTGTACGTGGATGGGGTCACCAAGGGGTAGCTGGGGGGCGGAACCCAGAGCCCGTTCTCGATAGGCGACACACTCGTCCATTTTTTCAAATGGAATTCCTGAAATTTAACTACCATGAGCATGCACCCGAAGAACCCCCTGAGGTTATGCATGGATGAAGGGTCCATTTTTATTCGCCGGGCAGATTATGGGGCCCGCATATTGGCGGTCGATGACGACCCCCTGGCCCGCCGAAGTCTTCGGGCCATGCTGGAGCGCAGTTACTACCAGGTGGAAACGGCGGAAAGTGGCGCAGAGGCCTTTGCTCTCCTGGCCTCCTTCCGGCCGGAATTGATCCTGCTCGATATCCAGATGCCCGTCATGGACGGGCTGGAGGTCTGCCGACGGATCCGCGATCTGCCTGGCGGCGACCTGCTGCCCATCATCTTCCTGACGGGAGAGGAACGCCCCGGCATCCATTCCCAGGCCTTTCAGGCCAAGGGTGACGACTTCCTGCGGAAACCCGTCCTTTCGGTGGAGCTGATCACCAGGATCCGCAGCCTCATGCGGCTCAAGCGGCTCCAGGCGGAAATTCAGGCCGAACGGGACAACTTGCTGGACCTCCAGAAGCAACGAGAGCAACTCTTCGCATTCATTGTGCATGATCTCAAGAACCCCCTGTCGGCCATCCAGGTCGGTCTGGACTTGCTTGGCGGCCGAGATGACAACGGCCCAGCCCCGCAGGGTCAGGTCGATCGCCTCCGGGACACGGCCAATTACATGGGACGGATGATCCACGACATCCTCGACATCTGGCGCGCCGAGCAGATCGGGTTGCCCCTCCACAAGACCCGGATCGCCCTGAATGCCTGGATCCCCAACCTGCTGAAGGATGTGGAATCCAGGGCCAAGTCCAGGAGCCACCTGCTGGTCTGGGATTGCCCGACCGATCTGGAAGTCGAAGCTGACGAGCCCTTCCTCCGGAGGCTTCTCATGAACCTCCTCGACAACGCCTTGAAGTATTCGCCTACGGGCAGCCAGACCCGGATCGAGGCCCGGGTGACTGGAAATTGCGTTCGCATGGAAGTGCGGGATCAGGGCCAGGGGATCCCCAAACACATGCGCGACCAGGTCTTCAAGAAATTCGTCCGCCTCGAGGAAGGCGAGCAAGATACCCGCTCCAGTTCGGGCCTCGGACTGGCCTTCTGCCGACTGGTTGCTGAAGCCCACGAAGGGCGGATCTGGGTGGAGGGCAACCAGCCCACGGGAAGTTCGTTCGTGCTAGAGCTTCCGGAGACCCGCACGGTCTGTGAGCAGCCCTGCTCAGTGCAGCCCGGGATCCTGCTCCCCGGCCGTGATGGCTAGGTCCAGCTGGTTCTGTTTCGGCGGCAACGGACAGGTGGCGTATAGGGTGAAGGCGCAGGGCGGGTTGACGGCCCGATTGAAATCCAGGACCACCTTGCCGTCCCTGGGCATGTCGGCATAGAGGAAGCGCCCCGCCGCATAGGTGCCGTGGGCGCTGGTGGCATCCTTGAAGATCAGGAAGAGTTCCGGATGCTCCGGGTCTTCGATCATGGGCTCCAGCGTGACCTCGCGGCCACCCACTTTGAACTTCAACAGGCCTGGCGCGGTCATGGGCTCCGACGTTCCCAGCACCGTGGGGATGGCCCGGCTCTGCGGCGTGGCGTAGGGCAGAAATTCCGCCTCCACGCGCCAGGCGGGGTCCACCAGATAGCGCTGCACCCCATGGAAGGCCTTGCGGGCGGGGGTTTCCGGATCCTTGATGCGGATTCCGAAGCGATCGCCTCGGCGGATCACATAGAACGTCACTCGCCCAGCCTGGAGCACATCCGGCTTCCCCTCCGCATCGGATTTCAACAGGGCCTCCCTGGCCGGCTGCCCATTCAGGAGCAGCCCGCTACCCGGGAGCGGCTTGAAGCGCACGGTCGTGCCCTCCAGGAAGAACAAGCCCGCCTGGGCAGGAGCCGCCCAGTCCGGCAGCAGCACCGTGGACCCAGGCGCCGAGCCCAGCGTGTTCTCTCCGGGTTTCAGCCAGTCCCGGCCGATGAGGCTCAGCCAGCCATCCTCGGCGGCCAGCCGGGCGACCCGCTCCGCATGCCAGGCGTCCACCGAGGTCCGGTAGGCGTCCTGGGCCGGGGCAGCCGAGCAGAGCAAGAGGGCGGAGGCGAGGGCAAGGGCGCGTGTCATGGCTCCATGGTACCAGTGAGACCCGGGCCAAGAGCCTGGAACGATCTAGGATGATGTCTGCATCCCAGCCACCTGGAGTCCCCATGCGCCCCGCCCTGCTTGTCCTGCTTGCGCTCTTTGCTCTTCCCCTCGGCGCGGGCGAAGTCCCGCTCCGTCCCGTCCACACTTTCTCCATCGTGGCTCGCGACCCGGTGACGGGGGATCTGGGCGTGGCGGTCCAGAGCCACTGGTTCTCGGTGGGTTCGACGGTACCCTGGGCGGAACCCGGCGTGGGCGCGGTGGCCACGCAGAGCTTCACGGAACCCAGCTATGGCCCCCTGGGGCTCGCCCTGATGAAGGCCGGAAAATCCGCCCCCGAAGCCCTGAAGGCCCTGCTTGCGGCCGACTCGGACCGGGCGGTGCGGCAGGTGGCCATGGTGGACGCCCAGGGCCGGTCCGCGGCCCACACCGGGGCCAAGTGCATCCAGGCCGCGGGCCATGAAGTGGGCGAAGGTTTCACGGTGGAGGCCAACCTCATGGACCAGGCCACGGTCTGGCCCGCCATGGCCAAGGCCTTCCGGGCGGCGAAGGGCGACCTTGCGGACCGGCTGCTGGCGGCCCTGAACGCGGCCCAGGCTGAAGGCGGCGACATCCGCGGCCGCCAGAGCGCGGCCATCCTCATCGTGAAGGGCAAGCCCTCGGGCCAACCCTGGAACGACCGCCTCTTCGACCTGCGCGTGGAGGACAACCCGGATCCCCTGAAGGAGCTGGGTCGCCTCATCCAACTTCGCCGGGCCTACCGCCTCATGGACGAGGGCGATGGCTTTGTTACGGCAGGAAAGTGGAACGAGGCCAAGACCGCCTACGAAGCCGCCGCCAGGTTGGCCCCCGGCATCTGGGAGATGCCCTTCTGGCAGGCCGTGGCCCTGGCCTCCAGCGGCAAGCTGAACGAAGCCCTGCCCCTCTTCAAGCAAGTCTTCGCCGCCGAACCCTTCTGGAAACGCCTGGTGCCGAGACTCGCCGATGTGGACCAGCTGCCCAAGGATTCCGCTTTGCTGAAGGCCATCGAGGCGCAGTAAACATTCGAATGGTCCGATGTTCCTTAGGAGGTTGGCTAGGGCTCGATACGCAGTCCGTCGCGGGCGAACTCGACCGAGCCGAGGTAGGTTCTGGCGATGGAGCCGCGAACCGCGGATCGTCCACGGTCGGTGGCCGGCGACAGGTGCCCCAGGAGCAGGCGGGGGGTCCGGCTGGCGGCGGCCAGTTTCCCGATGGCCCGGGGCGGCGTGTGCAGTTCGTAGAGGGCTTCGGCCGAACCTGGGCGATCCAGTACCACGCAGTGGAAGATCAACAGCGAAGTGTCAACCGCGATCCGGCGCAGGGCGGGCCATCCGGCCGGATCGAGGTCGCCACTGAAGGTGAGGCTTTTCCCGCCGTAGTCGATGCGGTAGATCAGCGCCGGGGCATCGCGGTGGTGTCCCGCGATGGCCTGGATGCGCAGTCCGCCTTCGTCGAGGATCGTCTCGATCGCGGGGGGCTCAGCATCTGACCGGGGCAGGTCCGTGGCCGTGTAGGTCATGGGCGAGGAGAAGTCGGCGAGGTAGGCGAAGGCACCGTTCCGGCCGAAGAGCAGCTCCATCAGGCGGCTGGTGGCAGGGAACCCAGCCTCACCGTCCACCCCTGCCCGGCCCCGCGGCCCGAAGACGCGGAACCTGATGGGACGGCTGCTGCTGACGGCCCGGGCCTTGAACAGGCCGGGGAGCTCTCCGACATGATCCACATGCAGGTGGGTCAGCAAGACGAGGTCCACATCCTCTAGCGAGAATCCGGATTCACCGAGCCGGGCGAAGCTACCTGGTCCCGCATCCACCAGGATGCGGGCGGCCCCGTTGACCAGGACCAGATAGCAGGAACCCGCCCGTCCCGTTGCCCCGGGGCCGCCCGAACCCAGCACCACCAGCTCCAGGGGGGCGGCTCCCGCCAACGCCAAGGTGAGGCTCACTGTGAGGCTCACGCGGAGGAGGCGAAAAGCGGCAGACCACCAGGGCTTCATGGAACCTCCATAGCTTGCAGGGAGCAGGAGACTGTCCGCTCGAGTCAACGGGGCGGGGCGGGTGGAAGGGCCAGTGCACGGTCCAGAGCGGGATCCTTCCCCTGGAGGAGGTCCGCATGGCGCAGGGGTAGGTGGACGTCCGGTGTGATGGGGGAAGTAAAATCCTCCGGATGCTCCGTATCGATGACGTGGAGTTCCGTCCCGAACCAGGCGATGCGCCCGGAGGGCAGCTCGATGTCGATCACGGAACCCACGTGGTTCACGGCGGCGCCGCAGGCGTCCCCGATCAGGGCGGCACCCAGCTCGTGCCGAAGCCGCCAGGCGGCCACCGCCCCCGAGGAGAAGACGCTGCCATCCGTGAGCGCCACCAGTCCCCCTGTCCGGTTCAACCCAGGGCTCGCCTGCAGGGCAAGCACCAGCTGATCCACCAGGGCTTCCTGACCGCCGGTGTTCCCCCGCAGGTCCACCACCACCCGGGTGAGCCGACGGCTCCGAACTTGCTGCAGAGCCCCCCTGAGCCAGCGGCCGAAGGGCCGGGCATCGTCGTCTTCGCAACGCCGGCACCGCAGGTAGAGGGCCCGTTCCCGGGGCAGAACGCGGAAGAAGTAGGCGCGCTTCGGTTCCTGGTCCTGGAGCGGAGTGCCCTTTGGCATCGGCTCATTCAGCCATGCAAGGCCACTTGAGTCCACTTCGGTAAGAAGCGCCACGGATTCAGAGAAGTGCCTCCCGTCCGCCAGCGTTCCCTCCAGGGACCAGATGGGCTTTACCTTGGCCAATCCCGCGGCCTGCAGCAGCAGGGGGCTCGCTTCGAAGCCCTCCTCAAACCAGGTGCGGAACCAGCCGTCCTGGTGGTAAGGCAGGTAGCCCCTGAGCCCCTGCTGGAGCTGATCCAGGCCGAGGTGCTCGACCCGGTCCAGCCGGGCGCCCAATAGGTGTCTGAGGGGGGCGGTGGCGCTCACGATGATGGGTCCGTCAGCATAGAGCCGGAGGGCGATGGGCAACCGCCACCGTCCGAGTTCCGGCGCGAATTCGACTTCCGTGTGTTCGTCCCCCAGGGCGGCGATCAGTGCGGACCAACGAGCGGCGATCTCGGGATCCGATTCGCGCTCGATGCACTGATCCAGTTCCTGGAGCCGGGCCTCGAAGCCTTCGCGAGAGAGGGTTCGGAAAGGGGCTGGATGGTTCTTCAGCAAATGCATGGCGAAGGCATGGAGGTCCGCCTTCCAGGCGTGAACGCGGGCAGGGTCAGGCCCCTGCGCGGCCACGGCCAGGCGCCCGGCCGCGAGAAGCAGCATGAAACCCAACGCCCGGAGGCTATGGCGGGGCCGTACCTCAGCGCTTGGCATGCCCTTCGAAATGCTCAGGGGGCGACCTTGAAGTCGACCGTGGCGAGTTCCTGTCCCCACCAGAGGGCGAGCGTGCCGCTTTGCTGCGTCATGTCCACAAAGGTGAAGGTCAGCTCGTCGAAGGACAGGCCCTGTTTCGAGTGCTTCATGGGCACCCGCACCAGATCGAACTTGGGGTCGTAGTGGTCGGAGCCCCAGGTGCCGGTGGTGTCCTTGGGGTTGTACTTCACAAGCGCAGGCTGACTGGAGAGGATGAAGGTCCAGGCGGTTTCCTTGAGCTCGATGAAGATGCTGTACTCGCCCACAGGCACGGTCCTGCCTCCGAGGGTCAGCGGCACTTCGGTCTTCAATCGGGTGGTGGCGTTGGCGCCCGCCCGCCACACCGGCGCGCCGGCGTACATCTTCTTGCCGTAGTCGGCGCCCTTGCCGAACACCTCGGCGCGGCCCTTGAGGATGGGTCGGCTGTAGTCGACGGTGATCCACTTCCCGTCCCGGTACCGGGCTTCGGCCCCAGGCTTCTCCTCCACCCACTTCCCAGCCACCTGGGTCGCCGCGGAGCCATGCGGACTGGGGGGGACGCGGATTGGAGCAGGCTGCTGGGCCCCAAGCGTGAGTGCGCCGACGAGGAGCAACGAGAGGGGGGATCGGATCATGGCTGGCCTCGGGGGGAAACCCCATCATGGCGTGTTTCATCCCGGCCACAAGACGGTTCATCCCCGACAGCGACCACCACCGCTGGTCACCGAGGAACGCCTGGGGCTGGGACGGGTCCCGCCCACCCAGGTCTTGCCTCCAGTGGACACTTGAGTGAGGCCCTGCCCCTCTTCAAGCAGGTCTTCGCCGCCGAGCCCTTCTGGAAGCGCCTCGTGCTCCGCCTCGCCGAGGTGGAGCAGCTGCCCAAGGATTCGGCCCAGCTGAAGGCCATCGAGGCGCAGTAGATTCTCGATTAAACCAAAGGACAAAGAAGATTAGCCACCGATGAACACCGATGGTAGATAAAAATGGACTTATGTTGACAAAGGGGATTCCACCTCCCTCTTGCCACTTGTCCTTGCCTGACTGGCCCGCTTCGTTCGATTTGCGATCTTTGTGGCATCGTCCCTGAGTGTGGACAGAAGAAAAAAGACCCCATCGTGATAAGTGTTCATCAGTCTTTCTCGGTGTTCATAGGTGGCAAGGCATTGCCTCGTCTTGGCCTTGTGAGACCACCAGACTGTTTTCTCTTGTTGCTCGGTGGCCTGTCGATCAGTTCTCGTTGGTTCTCTGCTCGGTCTTGGACGCCAGCAGCATCCGCAGGCCGTAGAGGATGGCGCCCACGAGGATGCAGCTGTCGGCGAGGTTGAAGGTCCAGTAGTGCCAGGTGCCGAAGACGAAGTCGAGGAAGTCCACCACGGCGCCACGCAGGATGCGATCGAGACCGTTGCCCAGGGCGCCGCCGAGGATCAGTCCCATGGCCACGCGATCCCAGGTGGGCGTCGCCTTCGCCAGGAGGAGCATCCCGAAGTAAAGCAAGGCAGCCAGCCCCGCCAGGGCGAAGAGGAGGTACCGGGCCGTCTCCGGCAGCCAGGTGAGGCTGCCGAAAATGGCGCCCCGGTTGAAGCCCAGCGTCAGGTAGAAGAAGCCCTTGATGACGGGCAGGGATTCACCCTCGCCCAAGGTTCGTAGGATCCAGGCTTTGGAACCGAGATCTGCGGCCAGGGCCACGGCGGGCAGCAGCAGCCAGAGCAGTCGGCGCATCAGGCCACCACGGCGGCGCAGCGAAGGCAGAGAGCTGCATCCTCGTCCGTTCCATGGCCGCCCTTGTGGTTCCAGCAGCGGGGGCACTTGGTGCCGTCGTGGGGACTGACCGTGACGATGGGGCCGGAGCTGGTGCCAGGATCGGCGAACCTGGCGATGGAAGAAACGACAAAAAGGTCATCGAGGGATTCGCCGAGGCTGTCCAGCAAAGCCCATTCGGCCTGATCCCGCAAGGTGATCCCGACGGCTGCATCCAGGCTGGTGCCAATCGTCTTTGCGGCTCGGTGAGGTTCCATGGCCGCCTGCACAGCCTCCCGCACTTCCCACAGCTTTTCCCATTTCAGCTCAGGGGCAGCGCCGCTGAGCAAGGGGAACCTCTGTTCATGGACACTCCCCGAACACCCGGGGATCTGCTCCCAGGCCTCATCCATGGTGAAGCTCATGACCGGGGCCAGGAGGGTACTAAGGCCCTTGGCCAGTTCCCAGCAGGCCTGGCGACAGCTACGGCGGCGGGAAGAATCCAGAGCGTCGCAGTAAAGGCGGTCCTTGATGATCTCGAAGTAGCGGCCGGACAACTCCGACTGGCAGAAACCATGGATGGCCTGAGTGGCGCGGTGGAACTCGAAGCGCGTGTAGGCATCCCGCGCCTCGACCGTGGTGCGGGCAAAGGCGTCCAGCACCCAGCGGTCCAGGGGCGCGAGGTCCGCGGTGGCCACTGCGTCCCTGGCCGGATCGAAGTCCGCCAAGGCCCCCAGCAGAAAGCGCAGCGTGTTGCGGATCTTGCGGTAGGCATCGGCGCTGCGGTCGAGGATCTCCCGGGAGATGCGGATGTCCTCGCTGTAGTCGCAGCTGGCCGCCCACCAGCGCAGGATGTCGGCGCCGAGGGTCTTGAGGATCTCCTCGGGCGTGATGACGTTGCCCAGGCTCTTGGACATCTTCTGGCCCTTGCCGTCCAGCACGAAGCCGTGGGTCACCACCTGCTTGTAGGGCTTGGTGCCAGTGGCGGCCAGGTTGAACAGCAGGGAGCTGTGGAACCAGCCCCGGTGCTGATCCGAGCCCTCCAGGTAGATGAACTGCCCGTAGTCATCGGGACTCAGCTCCGGGTGGGAGTGGCACACCACGGAAGCGCTGACGCCGGAATCGATCCAGACGTCCAGAATGTCCGTCTCTTTCTGGAATACCGTGGAGCCGCAGCTGCAGCGGGCCCCGGCGGGCACCAACTGCTCGACGGGCAACTCGCCCCAGGCCTCGATGCCGCCCTTTTCGATGGCGGCGGCGGCGGTTTCGAAGATGGCGTCGGCCACCAGTGGTTCGCCGCAGGCTTCGCAACGCAGCACAGTGATGGGCGTACCCCAGGCACGCTGGCGGCTGATGCACCAGTCCGGGCGGCCAGCGATCATGGCCTGGATGCGGTTCTGGCCCTGGGCCGGGATCCACTGGGTCTGTTCCACGCCCTCGAGGCCCAGTTCGCGCAGGCTCCGGCCCTTGCCGGCCAGTTCCGAATCCATGGTGATGAACCACTGCTCGGTGGCGCGGAAGAGGATGGGCGTGCGGGTGCGCCAGCAGTGGGGATAGCTATGGGTGAGGCTCTCCTCATGGAGGAGGCTCCCGTCCCGCCGCAGCCGCTCCACCACCAGAGGATTGCTATCGAAGATGTTCTTTCCTTCCAACTCGGGATCGTTGACCGTGGGCAGGAACTTGCCGTCCGGTCCCACCAGTTGGAGCAGGCCGAGGTGGTGGGCCAGGTTGAAGTCGTCCACGCCGTGATCCGGCGCGGTGTGCACCAGCCCGGTACCGGTATCGGCGGTGACGTAGTCGGCCAATAGCACTGGGCTGTCCCGATCGATCCAGGGATGCCGGGCCACCAGGGTCTGGAATTCCCGGCCCTTGCGGGTCTCCACCGTGTGCAGCTCGGCGCCGAGCTTCCGGGCGAAATCCTCCCGCAGAGGGACGGCCACGATGTAGTGCCGGTCCACGCCGTCGCGGGAGGCCCGGACCACGGCGTACTCCAGGTCCGGATGGATCGCCACCGCCAGGTTGCTGGGGAGGGTCCAGGGCGTGGTGGTCCAGATGGGGACGAAGAGCGGGATGGGCAGTTCCAGGCGCCGGGCTTCGGCGTCCAGTACGGGGAAGGCCACGGTGATGGCGGGGCTGGTGCGGTCGGCATACTCCACCTCGGCCTCGGCCAGGGCCGTGCGGGCGCCATAGCTCCAGTGGACGACCTTCAGCTTGCGGGTGACGGAGCCACTGTGGAAGAGCTTGGCCAGATGGCGCACCGTCTCCGCTTCGTAGCCAGGATCCATCGTGACGTAGGGATGCTCCCAGGCACCGAGCACGCCCAGGCGCTGGAAGGCCGTGCGCTGAGTGTCGATCCACTTCTGGGCGTAGGCGCGGCACCGCTGCAGGAACTCGGCGCGGCTCAGCTCCCGGCGCTTGGGGCCCAGATCCTTCTCGACCGCGTGCTCGATGGGCAGGCCGTGGCAGTCCCAGCCCGGCACGTAGGGCGATTCGTAGCCCTCCATCCAACGGGACTTCACCACCACGTCCTTGAGAATCTTGTTCAGCGCGTGTCCCATGTGGATGGCGCCATTGGCGTAGGGCGGGCCATCGTGCAGCACCTCGCGGCCTTTGCCTTTGCCTGCGGCGTTGTCGGCCTTGCGCCGGGCCTCGATGCGCTGGTAAAGGCCCTCGGCCTTCCAGCGTTCCAGCCGCTTCGGCTCCCGTTGCGGCAGGTCCGCCTTCATGGGGAAGTCGGTCTTCGGAAGAAAAATCGAATACTTCTTAACCGGAGCTTGCTCGCTCATCGGCGCCCTCGTGCGTCGGGGGGCGCACCCAAGCGCCCCGGGGTTGAATCTCCAGTTCACCAGGAAATCCCTGACTCTACAAGGGAAAGGCCCGGATCCCCGGGCCCTTCCAGCGAATTCGAAACGATCAGAGCTGGCTGGTGCAGTGCTTGCAGCGGGTGGCCTTCAGGGGTACCTGCTCCAGGCAGGCCGGGCATTCCTTGGTGGTGACGATGACGGGCGCCTCCTCCTTCTTGATGAACTTGCCCAGGAGTTTGATCAGCACGAGGAAAATGACCAGCGCGATGATCAGGAAGTTCACGGTGGCGCCCAGGACCGCCCCGATGCGGAACTTGCCGAAGATCCATTCCTCCCACTTGATATTCGCGGGCAGCACATAGGTCACCAGGGGCATCACGATGCCATCCACAAAGGCGGTGATGATCTTGCCGAAGGCGCCGCCCACGACCACGGCCACGGCCAAGTCGATGACATTGCCCTTCATGAC
>JBBRZL010000027.1:0-27948 GCA_038236735.1 Holophagales bacterium
AGGCGTTGGGCGCGCAGCTTGATCTGGCGCTCACTCTCCTCGCCGCTGGCATAGAGCACCCGGCCATTCGTGGTGGCCGCCCACTGCAGCAGCAAGGTGGACTTGCCGATGCCGGGTTCACCGCCCAGCAGGGCCACCATGCCAGGCACCACGCCGCCACCCAGCACTCGGTCCAGCTCCCGGATGCCCGTGGGCGTGCGCTGGGTGTCGGTGACGTCCACATCCGGCAGGGCCACGGGGCCCGAGTAGTGGCTTTGTGCGTAGGCGGAGCCAGCCCGCTGCAGGTCGCGCTTCAGCGCGCCGCGCACTTCCTGGACGGTATCCCAGGCGCCGCAGGCGGTGCACTTACCCATGGCCTTGGGATGCCGCGCGCCGCAGGCGGTGCACTCGTAGTGCGGTGAAGCCTTGACCATCAGGCCTGCACTTCGCGCTTGATGAAAGCCACGATGTCGTCGGTGTTGGTGCCGGGCTGGAAGATCTCCCGGATGCCCAGGGCCTTGAGGCCGGGCAGGTCGTCGTCGGGGATGATGCCACCGGCAAAGACCAGCACGTCCTCTGCGCCCTGCTCCTTCAGGAGCCGGAGCACCTCTGGGAAGATCTGATTGTGGGCACCGCTGAGGATGCTCATGCCGAGCACCCGCGCGTCCTCCTGCACCACAGCCGCCACGATCTGCTGGGGGGTCTGGCGCAGGCCCGTGTAGATCACTTCCATGCCGGCGTCGCGCAAGGCGCGGGCCACCACCTTGGCGCCGCGGTCGTGGCCATCGAGGCCGGGCTTGGCGATCACGATGCGGATGGGCGCTTGGTTCATGGCGGGCTCCAGGGGGAAGCAGCTGTTACAGAATAGCCAGGGTTGCCCGGGCTGTATGATTCAGGCCCCTCAGCCCGTCTGCGCTAATGGAGGAAAGGGAGGGTGGCGGAGGAGGCTGCCTTACCAGTTTTCGGTCTGCCGCAACGCTTCGTAGAGTCCGACGGCAGCGGCCTGGGCCAGGTTCAGGCTGCGGTGGTGGTCGCCCACCATGGGGATGCGCACCAGGTTATCGGGATGGGCGTCCAGGATCTCCTCGGGCAGGCCGACGGTCTCCCGGCCAAAGACGAGCCCATCGCCATAGGCCCAGGGTACCTGCGTGTGGCGTTTGCGGCCCTTGGTACTGAAGAACCACAGGTGCTTGGCGGGGTTCCGGGCCAGAAAGTCGGCCCAGTCCTCGTAGTGGGTGGGTTCCAGCTTTTCCCAGTAGTCCAACCCCGCCCGCCGCAGGTAGTAGTCCGTGGTCTCGAAACCCAGCGGATGGATCAGGTGCAGCTGTGCGCCATTGTTCACGCACAGGCGGCCGATGCTTCCGGTATTCTGCGGAATCTCGGGTTGGTGCAGGATGATGTGGAACATGGGAGGTCCCCGATGGGCGAATGCCTGTTTTGCAAGATTGCGCGGAAGGAGATCCCCGCTGCCATCGTCTATGAAGATGACATCCTACTCGCCTTTAAGGATATCTTCCCCCAAGCACCCATTCATCTGCTCATCATTCCTAAGGCTCACAGCGAAGGCCTGGGGGACCTGACCCCGGAGACGGCCGCCGCCGCGGCGCGGATTCCCCAGTTGGCGGCGCAACTTGCCGTGGAACACGGCCTCCAAGCTGACGGCTGGCGCCTGATCAGCAATTGCGGTGCCGATGCTGGGCAAACGGTGTTCCATCTGCACTTCCACCTGCTCGGGGGCAAGCCGCTGGGGGCAAAACTCTGTCTGTAGGCCTACTTCAAGAGGTGCATGAGGGGATTGAACACCTGCACCACCACCCCGCCGAAGGAAGGGTTGAGGGTCGCCAGCAGCAGAAGCAGCGGCACCAGAACGTAGCGGCAGCCATTTTCCACCAGGCCGAGGCTGAGCTGCACCTTGCCGGGCTCCGTCCCCTCCATCCGGCAGAGGACGGGGTCCCGTTCCATCTGGATGATGCGGAAGACCACCCAGCCCGCCATGACCAGCAGGAGAATGGCGAGGATGGTCAGCACTTCGGTCTTGGGCTGAAAGTCGAAGGCGGCTATGGCCAGCACCAGCAGGAGCATCGAGCCCAGGGACCCGATCAGCAGATGCCGGGCCACCAGGAAGGCCTGCCGGATGAAACTGATGGCGCGCAGGGCGTAGAACAGGTCCACCTCCTCTTGGCGGGTGGACGCTTCACCCGGCAACTCCCGGCAGGCGGCAAGCAGGGACTCGCCGCAGGCGCTCATCTTGGCCGCCACCTTGAAGCGGAAGACCCAACGCGCGAAGTCGCTCGAGCCCTTCTGCCCTCGCGGGATGGTGGCCTCTTCCCGGGCCAGGGCGGCGAGGCAGGTGGCGTACTTCGGATCGACTCCGGAGACCCAGCCCTTCTGGTTCTCGAGGATCTCCCGGCCCCGGAGGCTGGAGCGATGCGTCCGAAGGCCCCGACCAAGGGCGCGCATGGCATTCCAGTTCATGAGTTTCCCGGCCGCGGCGAAGGCTTCGCGGTAGGGGGAGAAATCCAGTTCCTCCAGGATCCGGTTCAGTTCCTGCCAGCCCCGGTGCAACTGCCAGAAGAGGAAGAAGGAGGCCACCAGGACGCAGCCGCCCACCCCGACCACGATGGCCGTGACGCCCGGGACTTCCATGAGGGGGCGGAGCAGGCCGCCGGGCAGGATCCATTGGAAGGCCAGGATGACGCCCACGAGCAGGAAGATGCGCCGCTTCGCATGCAGTCCCCGGAAATGCCGCAAGGGGAGTTCTGTCCCCACGGAGAGACCCACTGGGTGGGGCCAGAAGGCCGGGTGCTCCTGGCGCCGCACGTCAAACCAGGTCCGCAACAGGACAGCCAGGGCCGCAGTCAGGAACAGCATGGTGGGGATGAGCGAGACGCCGCGGCCCGGCGACGTGAAGCGGAGGTAGCCTGGGATGAACACCAGGAAATGAGTCACGCCCCAGACACCCACGCCGAGGGCGGGGACCAGCGCCAGGGCCAGAAGGGGAAGGGCCCTGGGCCAGCCCCACCGGCCCACCAAGGCCCGGCCGGTGAAGACGAACTGCGCCACCCAGGCCGCCAGGCTGAGCCACAGGAACGTGTCGCCCCAGCGCGGGCCATTCAACACGGCCAGCGGCAGGAGATACCCTACGCCCAGCAGGGAGATGGTGGCCAGGGCCAGGAGCGCCCCGGCGGCCAGATCCCCGTAATGGCGGAGGCTGGGTTCGCTCTCCTGAATCGCCCTCACATCCAGCAGTGGCTTGAGGAACACCCACCCGGAAACCCCTCCCAGCAGGATCAGGAGCAGGCTCAATTGCAGCAGCCGCGAGTGGACATATTGGATCAGGTCCGAGCTGTGCTTGGCCCCTTTCAGGAAGGTCTGTTCGACGTGGTGATTCCAGTCCAGGGTTCCGTCAGGCGTCGTGCTTTCGAGCCCGCCGTGGCGCAGGGGCCAGATGCTACCGCTTTTCACGATGGAGACGAAGCCCTGCTTCCCCCAGTACTGCCGGTCCGGATCCTTAGCCCTGGTCGGGTCCAGGGCCAGGAGGGTGGCGTAGTAGGCCGCGTACTCCCCCTCCGACGTGAAGCGAACCTCGGATTCCAGTTCCCCCCTCTTGAGGGAGACGATCCGCATGGCATCCGTCAACGGATAGCCGCCGAACAGCACCATCCCATCCATGGCTGTGCTGAAATTCGGGTGCGCGAAGAGGGCGTGGTTGCCGCTGGTGGTGAAGAGGGTGCAACTGGGATGGTAGGCGCGGATTCGCTCGGCCAAAAAGATCAGATCCTGGGGATCCGAGGCGGAAATTCCGACGTGGGTGTAGCCCCTCCGAGCCAGGCTGAGGATGGTGCCAGCCAGGGTCAGTTCCGTGTTCCGGAGGGCGTCCGCGGAGTACTGCGGCACCGTGTCCAGCACCCGCTGGGCATCATCCTCAGAGGGCCCCAGGAGGGTCGACGGCAGGACCAGTCCTGCCTCCCCGTCCTTGGCAAGGGTGTGCTCCAGAGCACGCCGTTCCGCCCGCAACTGCGACAGGCCCATGGGAAAGAGGATCTGCGTCATGCCGGCATCGGGCTTGGGGCCTGCGCCGGGTCGCAGGTTGTAGACCGTATTGGATTCCGTAAAGAGGGCCACCTTGGAGGCTTCCTTTGGCCAGCCGGCCTCCTTCCGGTACCAGCGGAGCAGCAGATCCTTGGAGGCTCCGGACAGGTTGCAGAGCCAGGGTGAGATCGACAGGCGCATGGTCGCGCGGCCGCCGGCCATGGCGGCGAGGTTCTCGGCCGCACTCGCGTCGATGGTCGTCGTGCCCTGGATCCGGATCGGTGGTGCAGAGGAAATCCGGAAGTGTTCTTCCAGGGCCGCGCCCAGCGAGGCGAGGCTGCCCGAGAACTGGGGGCCGATGATCGTGATGGGAGGCCCTTCCCCGGGGCCTCTTACCTTGGCGGCAAGCTGGAGAGCCCGGCGCATGGCCTCGCGGTTGATCCCCAACGACTGGCTCTCGCCCACGATGAACAGGGCGTGGTAGCCCGTGGGACCGCCTTTGGGATCAGTGGCCCGGCGCTCCCGGGCCAGCCAGATGAGACCTGGGCTGCTCTCGGGATAGTCGGACGAAATGCCATGGCCGGTTTCATCCTTGGGATTGGCTTCCCAGGGGAGGAAGAAGGCCCTGGGGTAATAGTTGAACTCCTTGAAGGCCCGCTCCACCGCGTTCAGCCGCAGGTCGAACCACAAGGCCATGTGGGTGCGCTGGGGATCTGGCAAGGTCAGGATGGTGGCCCCCAGGGTCGGCGAGCCTCCCTGCAGCCTTTCCTGAAGGCCCTGTTCCAGCAGTTGTTCCACAGCCGAGACCTTCTGGACCCGCTTGGCCTCATGGGGTTTCCGGGTGGCAACCTCCGCCTGCTTCACCGCCTTGCTCCCGGAAGAACTGATCCCGAGACCAGGCACCAGGGCCAGCATGGCCGTAAAGCCCACGCCCAGGGTGAGGGGAGAGAAGATCTTGCTCAACAGTTACCCCCGCCTGCACCCGGCGGGCTCACATCGTCACGGTGGCGGCTTCGCCGGCCTCGTGCAGAAGCCGGTCCAGGTCCTTCCAGGCGATGGCGAAGCGGCCGTGGAGGCCCCAGTCGGGACCCCAGGAGTTGATGGCCCACACTTGTTTCTTTTCCACGTCCACGCCCAGCAGCTCGAAGGCGTGGCCCCCGCGCACCGCGCCGCCGAGTTTCACCAGCCCGTTGGCATCGGGCTTGTCGAAGCCCTCGTACCAGTTCAGGCCGACTTCCACAGGGCCAATGTTCGAGAGGGTCTTGAGCACGTCTTCGAGGCTGAAACACCAGCGATAGCCCTTGGTGTAGCCAAGGCTGTTGAGGGCCTTCATGGCCGCCAGCACCGTCGATCCCGTGTCCTTGGGCGGCCAGGCACCCACGATGGTGTCGTGATGCGAGGATTCGGTGTAGATCTGGCGGGCCAGGGCCTCGGTATAGCGGATTCCCGCTTTCCGGTAGGGTTCTGTGCCGGCGACCCCGACGGCCCCATTGCCGGTGCAGGAGCCCAGTTCCCCCTGATTGAAGGCCTTCAGAGTGCGCTTCCAGGTGCGGGTCTGGATGTCGGCCCCTTTCTTGAGTAGAACGGGGAAGTTCCAGCTCCGGTCATCGAAATGCACGTGGCGGCCGAGGCGACCGCCATGCTTCGAAGGGTGCTCGTGAATCAGACCGACGCGGTGCGGGTGGAGCTCTTTCGCCACTGGAAACCTCCTAGTGTGGGTGAGTGACTGGGTCCTTCGACAGGAAGCCTTTCTGCCTGGAGACACCCCCCAGGCCATGCTTCTTGAGCAGTTTCCCCAGGCTGCGCCGCTCCTTGCCGGCGAGCTTGGCGGCGAGACTGATGTTCCCCCGGGCTGTGTCCAGCAGGCCCAGCAGGTAGTCCCGCTCGAAGGATTCGACGGCCCGGGCTTTAGCCTGGTTGAAGGTGAGGTCTCCAGCCGTGGGCTCTGGACCTTCCAGAGGCGCCGACCCCAAACCCTTGGGCGCTTCGATCCACATCACGGAGCCTTCCGACAGCAGATACTCCCGATAGAGCAGATTCTCCAGTTCGCGGATGTTGCCGGGCCAGCGATAGGTGCCCATCCAGGCCAGGGATTGCGGATGGATGGCCTTGGATCCGAGCCCAAACCGTTTGTCACAGGCCTCCAGGAACCAGGCGGCGAGGCGTTCCACATCCCCCTTCCGCTCGCGCAGCGGAGCCAACTCGAGGCAGAGGATACGCAAGCGGTAGAGGAGGTCCGCCCGGAAGGTCCCCTGTTCGGCCAGCAGGGGCAGGCTCGCATTACTGGCGGCCAGGATCCGGACGTTGCCGTATTCCACCTGCCGCGCTCCCAGGGGCCTGAATTCCTGGTCCTGGAGAAAGCGTAGGAGGGTCACCTGTCCTTTGGGTGACAGTGCATCGACTTCATCCAGGAAGAGCGTGCCGCCTTCAGCCAGGGTCACGAGGCCCGGCTGGTTGTCCTTGGCGTCCGTGAAGGCGCCCTTCCGGTGTCCGAAGAGTTCGCTTTCAATGAGGGAATCCGGAATGGCGCCACAGTTGACCGGGATGAAGGGCCGGTCCTGGCGGGCGCTCTGGTAGTGGATGGCCCGGGCAGCCAGTTCCTTGCCGGTGCCGGTCTCGCCTTCAATGAGGACCGGCGCATCGCAGGCCGCCATGCGCGCGATGAGGCGAACAGTCTCTTGGAAGGATGAGGATTGACCGACCATGGATGACCCTCAGGGCGAATCGATTGGATCGAGAACTGATGAGGCAATATAGACCCATTCAATGAGGATGCAATGGCATAACAATGCCGATTTTTTATGTCTACTACTCAAATGGTTTGAAGCCAATCGTTGTGTTGCCAGATGGACATCCCTGATTCCCACGCGCCGTTAATGGGATTCAAAGAACTCCAGGGACCATGGGGCAAATTGGACCCAGATTCAGTTTTCAATTTTAATTATTGGTAATTTTAAACTTAATAAACAATCTGGGACCAGGCCATGGGTCAAACCTGGGTCATTGGTACTCCCGATGGTGGCATTGCTGTTTTTTTCCATTTCATGAACATGCAGCAACTTGACTCCTTTTAGGCGAATTGGCGCGTTGGTTGCGAAGGATTTGGATCCCTCGCCACCTTCGGTGCCGAATGACCCCGTCCCCCAACTCCAATCCGAGCGAGACATGCCGAGGCATCCTGCAGTACCTGCACGACCATCCCGAGGCGGCCGACAGCCTGGACGGCATCGCCGCCTGGTGGCTGCCCCAGTCGGGCCATTCGGTGTCCATCGAGACGGTGCAGACGGCCCTGGCTCAGCTGGTGGAGGAGCACCGCATTGCCCGCATCGACCTGGCGGATGGCCGGACCCTGTTCCAGAGCATCGACAAAGTTTCGGGTTCGCACCCCGCCTGGAAACCACCCAGCCCTAGGAGATGATCATGAGCAGCGTGCTTGAGCAGGCCCTGGCCTTCACCCTTGGCAATGAAGGTGGCTATGTGAACCACCCTGCCGACCCCGGTGGAGCCACCAACTTCGGCATCATCCAGCGCAACCTGGACCGTTGGAATGGTGCCCATCCAGACCTTGGCTTCCCTGGGGACGTGAAGGACCTGACCCAGGCCCAGGCCCAGGCCATTTATCGTGCCGACTACTGGCGCTGGGATGCCATCGCGGCCCCGGCCATCGCCATCAAGCTCTTCGACATCGGCGTGAACTGCGGTACGGGGACTTCCATCAAACTCCTCCAGAAAGCCGTGAACACCCTCGTGAATCCGCCCATTGCCGTCGACGGCCAGCTGGGCCCCGGCACCCTGGGTGCCGCGAATGCCCAAGATCCAGCCGCCCTGCTGCAGGCGCTCTGCCAGGTCCAGAAGAGCTACTACCAGGCCATCGTCGACCACAACCCAACCCAGTCTGTCTTCCTGAAGGGCTGGTTCTCCCGTGCCGCAAGAACCCCGGAGGTGCCAAGTGGAGTTTGACTGGAAAGGGCTCGTGAAGAGCATCGCCCCCACCATCGGAACCGCACTGGGGGGGCCTCTCGGTGGCGTCGCCGGGATGGCGCTCACCAAGGCGCTGGGTATCAGCGACGACACGGTGAAGGATGAAACCGCCATCGCCGCTGCGGTGCAGGGCGCCAGTCCCGATCAGCTGTTGTCCTTGAAGAAGGCCGATCAGGATTTCGCGCTCCAGATGCAGAAGCTGGGCTTCGAGAACATCCAGGCCCTGGAGGCCATCGCGGCCGGCGACCGCGCCAACGCCCGGGACCGGGAGATCAAGACCCAGGACTGGACGCCCAAGGCCCTGGGCATCGCCATCACCCTGGGCTTCTTCGGCCTGCTCTACTTCCTGCTCCGCCATGAACCACCCGCGGGTTCCCGCGACATCCTCAACATCATGCTGGGCAGCCTGGGTTCGGCCTGGATTGGCGTGGTGACCTACTACTTCGGCTCCAGCGCGGGTTCCGCCCGCAAGACGGAGATCCTGGCGACGAAGCCATGACGAACGCTTCCCGATGAGTCGCGTGCCGCCGAGTGCGCCGCTGCCGACCCCGCCGGACTGGGGGCGGCGGGCCGGGTCGAGTCTGATCCCGGTGGAATCTCAGCCCATGGCGGACTGGTTCCATCCGGCCCAGCTCGCCGCTACCGCGATCCAGGTGGTCATCTCCACGGTGTTCGGCCGGCAGGCGGACCATCGGGTCCTGGAGTCACTCATCTCGGGGCCATGTGGCGCCTACGACTACAGCTCGGGGGACAGCTTCACCTTCGACTACGTGGCGGATACGGGGGATGGCTGGAATTCCACCTATACCCTGGCCTACCACCTCGCCCAGCCGCACCTGGAACTCCCCCAGGAGAACGGGATCCGGAGCCTGCCCAGGGGCCAGGTGCTGATCTTCGGCGGGGACGAGGTGTATCCCGTGGCCGACCGGGCCCAGTACGAACGGCGCCTGGTGGGCCCTTTCGAAACGGCCATGGCCACAAGCCCCGGCGAGGTGGACGCGCCCCACATGTTCGCCATCCCCGGCAACCACGACTGGTACGACAGCCTGGTGGCCTTCACCAGGCTCTTCATCGGCAAGAGCTGGCTGGCCGCCTGGCGCAGCCTCCAGACGCGGAGCTATTTCGCCTTGAAACTTCCCCAGGGCTGGTGGCTCATGGGCGTGGACGTTCAGCTGGATTCGGACCTCGATACGCCTCAGCTCGAGTACTTCAAGTCTGTGGCAAGCCAGATTCCGGAGGGCGATCGCCTCATCCTCTGCCTGCCCGAACCCCACTGGATCTATCAGCAGGAGCGGGACACCGGCCATTGGGATCGGGCGCCCTGGGACCGACCGGACCCGGAAGCTGACGGCCAGCTGCCCATTCGCTCCAACCTGGATTTCCTCGAACGGAAACTGTTCAAGAACCAGGTCGCCGTGCTGCTGGCGGGCGACCTCCATCACTACCGCCGCCATGCCCACGCCGATGGCCGGCAGAAGATCGTAGCTGGAGGCGGTGGGGCCTTCATGCATGCGACGCACCCCTGGTCCGAGGCGCCGCTGGCCGATGGTTCTGAACTGAAGCGCGTCTGGCCCCCGGCCGCTGAATCCCGCGCCCTCGCCTGGGGCAACCTGAAGTTCCCTTGGCTGCACTGGCGCCTGGGCCTGCTCATCGGCCTCTGCTACCTGCTCATCGATTGGACCCTTCAGGTGGACCTTTCCGGTTTCGGCCTCCAGGAGGGCGGAGCCGCACTTGGCACGGCGCTGCTGGAAGCGCTGCGACGCCCCGGGGGCGCCTTCCTGGTGCTCGGTCTGGTGGGGGCCTTTGTCCTTTTTGCCGCGCCTGAAAGCCGGCGCTTCCGCTGGATCGGCGGCACTCTCCATGGCCTTTGCCACCTGCAACTCTGCTTCCTGCTGGGCTGGGGTGCCACGCGTCTCACAGTCGCGACTTGGGGCCTTTCTTTTGCGAGCGCGCCGCAATTCCTGGTGGGTGGTGTCCTCGTATTCCTGGGCGGAGCCCTGCTTGGAACCCTGCTGCTCGGGCTCTACCTGCTGGTCTCGCTGAACGTCTTCGGGCAGCACTGGACTGAGGCTTCCAGCGGCCTCGCCATTCCCGACTGGAAGAACTTCCTGCGGCTCCAGATCGACGCGGGCGGGGCCCTGACGATCTTCCCCATCGGCTTCCGGCGGGTGCCGCGCCGCTGGAAGGCCGGTGCCGCCAGTCCCACTGGACCGCGGCTGGAGCCCGACGATCCCGATTTCACGGGACCTGAATTCATCGAGGCCCCCATCCGGGTGGCCGGGAGGCCACGTCCATGACACAGTTGGCCGAGACTTCCATCCCCTTCAGTGCTGGCGACGGCAGGGCCCTGCGCCTGCGCCGGGTGGGGCAGGGAGTTGAGGCTCCGAGAGGTCCGGTCCTGCTCGTGCATGGCGCCGGGGTGCGTTCGAACATCTTCCAGGCCCCCGTGCGGGAGAACCTGGTCCAGCGTCTGGTGGCCGAGGGCTACGACGTCTGGCTGGAAGATTGGCGCGCCAGCATCGACCTCCCGCCCTGCGACTGGACTCTGGATCAGGCCGCCCTGTACGACCATCCGAAAGCCGTGCAGAAGGTGGTCGAGGTGACGGGCCAGCCCCGCCTCAAAGCTGTCATCCACTGCCAGGGCTCCACCAGCTTCGCCATGTCGGCGCTGGCCGGACTCATCCCTGAGGTGGATACCATCGTCACCAACGCGGTGTCCCTCTGCCCGGTGATCCCGGCCTTCTCCCGGTTCAAGCTCGCCGTCACGCTGCCGCTGGTCCATCAGTTCCTGGACGGCCTCGATCCCCAGTGGGGCGAGCATGCGCCGGACTGGCGGGCCAAGCTCATCCGGGCCATCGCCGTGTACACCCACTTCGAGGCCGAGAACAATGTCAGCAAGCTGGTGAGTTTCACCTATGGTTCTGGCCATCCGGCGCTCTGGCGCCACGAGAACCTCAACACGGCCACCCTGGACTGGCTGCGGCACGAGTTCGCCCGGGTGCCCCTCACCTTCTTCGAGCAGATCCGAACCTGTGTGCGGGCGGGCCATCTGGTGAGCGTGGACGGCCATCCCGAGCTGCCCGCGGATTATGCCGCCGGCCCCCTGCGCACCGAGGCGCGATGGACCTTTCTGGCGGGCGAACGCAACCGCTGTTTCCTGCCCGAAAGCCAGGTGAGGGCCCATGCCCACTTCGAGGCCCGGCAGCCGGGCCGTCATCACCTGCACCTGTTCCCCACCTACAGCCACCTGGACATCTTCATGGGCCAGTCGGCCAGCACGGATGTCTTCCCCGTGATCCTCTCGGCCCTCGCGGCCCCGCACTGAGGCCTGCCATGGGCATCCCCTCCCGTGTCCTCCGAGCCACCGGTCGCCATGCGCTGGTGGACGGCATCCCCTTCCAGTTGCCCGTGCTCTGCGAGGAGAGTCCGGCCCTCTTCGCGGTGTTCCCCATCAACGCGGACAAGGCGGCGGCGCTGCTTCCCGGCAACGAGATCCATCCCTTCCGGTTCTGGAACAAGGGCCTGCTCGTGGTGTCGGTGATGGACTACCGGAAGACGAGCATCGGGAAATACATCGAGTTCAGCGTGGGCATCGCCTGCACCCATGGCCGCAACCCCGCGCCGAGGCTGCTGCCGGCGCTCCTGCCCGGGTTCTACAAGACGGGCCAGTTCGTGGTGGAGCTACCGGTGAGCAGTGAGATCTCCACCAAGGGCGGCAAGGGCATCTGGGGCATGCCCAAGCACCAGGGCAGCCTCGACTACCAGATCACGGACCAGACCGTGAGCAGTCAGTACGATCTGGATGGCCAACTGGGCATCCGGATCACGATCCAGCGGATCGGCCGGGCCTGGCTGCCGCTGTCAGTGACGGCGTCCAACTACTGCGCCTTCCGGGGCATGATCTGGAAATCCAACCTGCACTTCAAGGCCAAGGCGGCGCTATCGCTGTTCAAGAAAGGCAGCGCGGAACTGCTCATCGGCGACCACCCGCGGCTGGCGGCACTGAAGGGCCTCGATATCGGCAGAGAGGCCCTCTTCACAGCCTTCATTCCGTCGGCCCAGGGCGTCCTGGATGACCACGTGGAAGGCTGGTTCTATTCGGAGGCAGACCCCATCACCACCCGGCCCGAGGGGTTCGAGAGCGTGGTGAACCTTGGGCTGGGCCAGGACTGGCCCCCGGCCCCGACAGGGAATGGAAGGAGACCCCAATGAACCGCCCCGCCTTGATCGCGCTCAATGCGCTCTTCCTCTTCCTGTGCGCCTCCATGTACCTCGGCACCGGCTGGTCGCTGTGGCTCTTCTCCTTCCAGGTGGCGCCCCACCTCACGCCGGCGAACTACTACTACGCCTTCATTCCCCAGGTGCTGGCGGCGGCCAAATTCTTCACCTACATGACGGCCCTCATGGGCGTGTCGGGCCTGTTGCTGGCCTGGCAGCTGCGTCATGACAAGGGCAAGTGGGCGCCTATCCTCACCATGGTGGCGCTGGCAGCCGCCACCTGGCTCACCCTCCATTACATCTTCCCCTACAACCACACGCTCGAGGCGAACGTCCAGGACATGGCGCTCCTCCAGGAGACCCTCGCGAAATGGATCGCCCTGAACAAGGTGCGGATCTCGCTGTGGACCGTGCAGTGGGTCGCCATGGGGTGGCTCTTCTTCGGCTGGGCTGTGGCGGCCATGAACCGGAACCAGAATGGCTAGCCCGCGTCTGCGTCAGATCCTGCTGGTCATCGCCGGGCTCACCGTGGTGAGCGGAGCCGTCCAGATGGTTCAGCCCGGCTTCGTGCTCCATCTGGTGGGCGGGCCGGACAACCCCGGCGCCCGGCACTTCTTCGGCATCGTGGGGATGTTCATGGTGCTCTTCGGCGGCCTGGCCTTCCAGGGGCTCCGGGCGCCGGAGGCCCAGCAGGCGCTGCCCCTGCGCTGGGCGGCCTTGCAGAAGCTGGGCGCCTCCGCGGCCGTGGGCCTGGGTTTCCTCCACGGCTTGTTCAGCACGATGGCCCTGCTGGTGGCGGGCTTCGACCTATTGTCGGCGCTGCTCTTCCTCCTCTACCTTCGGCAACTTCCTGAGCTGCCCCGATGACGCGCTGCCACTTCGCCGCGCCGCCGGGCGAGGGCCCGCGCCGGGCCCTGCTGCTGGCGGGCGGCGGCATGCGGGTGGCGTGGCAGGCGGGCGTGCTCCTGGCCCTGGACGCAGCGGGCCTGCGCTTCCAGCACTTCGACGGCGCCTCGGGGGGCACCCTCAACCTGGCCATGCTGCTCTCGGGCCAATCGCCCGCCGAGATGGCGCAGCGCTGGCGAGCTCTGGAGCTCAAGGACTTCATGTCGCTGCTGCCCCTGGAGGAATACCTGAAGGGCGCCTGGCCTGCCCTGGGCGACGCCGATGGCGTTCGCGACAAAGTGTTCCCGGGCCTCGGCATCGACTTCGACCGGCTGCGGGCCTGCGAAGCCGTGACCGCCACCTTCAACCTCTGCAACTTCACCCATAAGACGCTGGAGGTTCGGGAGCACACAGCCATGGAACCTGATCTGCTGGTGGCCGCCATGTCGCTGCCGGCCTTCATGCCCGCCGTGCCCTGGCAGGGCATGACCTATACCGATGCCGTCTGGATCAAGGACACGAACCTGTGGGAGGCGGTACGGCGCGGTGCCGAGGAACTCTGGCTGCTCTGGTGCATCGGCAACACGCCCACCTACCGGGACGGGGCCTTCCCCCAGTACGTCCACATGATCGAGATGAGCGCCAATGGCGCCCTCTTCGAGGAGCTCAGCCGCATCCGCGACCTGAACGAGCAGATCGAGCGCGGCGATTCCCCCTTCGGCCAGCGCCAACCCGTCCGCCTTCATGTCGTCAAGCCCAGTCAGGCTCTGCCCCTGGATCCGGATTTCTACCTGGGCCGGATTTCTGCCGCGAGCCTCATCGCCCTGGGCCACCAGGCCGCCATGGACTACCTGCGGGGCCGTTGCCCTGAAGGGCTTTCCCTCACTCCGGAGGTCACCACCATGCTCGATGCAGCGCCAGGCCTTTCCTTCCGCGAAACCATGGCGGGCCCCTTCAGCCTCAGCGCCACGGAGCCCGAAGCTGGCGCCACGGGAACCCCGCCGCACTTGGCGATGCACGCCACGGTGTTTGTCCAGGATCTGGACCGTTTCCTGACGGATCCGGGTCATCTGGGCAGCCTCAGCGGCACCATCGACTACGCTCCCTTCGGGGCGCCCATCGAGGCCCACCATGGCGTGTTCCGACTCTTCTCGCCCACGGACGCGCCCGACACCAAGTACATGGTCTATGAGCTGGCCTTCGAGAAGGACGGCCAACCCTACTACCTGGCCGGCCACAAGGTGGTGCGGCAGGATCCGGGCTTCGACCTGTGGAAGGACACCACCACGCTCTACACGAAGCTGCACAAGGGCACCGACGCCAGCGGTGAAGTTGTCGGCGCCGGCATCCTCAGCCTGGGCGTGACCGATCTCATCAAGCTGCTGGGCACCGTGGAAGTGCCCAATGCCGGCGCCGTCCAGCGGGCGGAGACCCTCGCCAAGTTCGGCAAGTTCTTCATGGGCGAACTCTGGAACACCTACGCCAAGCATCTGAGGTGACCATGGAATGGGATGTGCTCGTCATCGGTAGCGGATTCGGCGGCGCCATCGTCGGCAGCCGCATGGCGGAGAAGGGCGCGAAAGTGCTCATGCTGGAGCGCGGCCGCTGGTGGGACAAGGCGGCCGCGCCAGACCGCAGCGCCTACCCGCGCGGCATTGGCGATCCGTGGCTCTGGAACCAGTCGGCTCCCGAGCGGGAGAACGGCTGGATCGACTTCCGCGACTACAAGCACATGAGCGTGGTGCAGGGGGCTGCCGTGGGCGGCGGCTCGCTCATCTACGCCAACATCAGCACCGAGGCCCCGACCGCCGCCTTCGACGGGGGCTGGCCGTCCGAGATCACCTATGCCGAATTGAAACCCCACTACGACCGCGTGGCCGCGGTCATGAACGTCATGCCCATCCCCGAAGGCCAGTGGACCGAGCGCATGAAGCTCATGCAGCGCTCCGCCGCGGCCATCGGCCAGCCGGGCCGGTTCCAGCCGCTGGAGCTGGCGGTCTCCTTCGATCCCCAGTGGCGCTATGCCCAGGACGGTTCCACCGAGCGGGTGGAGGCCTCCAAACGCTTCGTGAACGCCCATGGAGTGGAGCAGGGCACCTGCGTCCACCTGGGCAACTGTGACATCGGCTGCGAGGCCGACGCCAAGAACACGCTCGATCGCAACTACATCCCCATGGGCCTCCGGCACGGCATGGAGGTGCGGCCCCTCCATCTGGTCCGCAGCATCGAACCCCGGTCGGGGGGCGGCTACCTGGTTCACTTTGACCGCATCCAGAACGGGGCCTTGATCCGGGGCGAGGCGTGGGCCAAGCGGGTGGTGGTGGCCGCCGGTTCCCTCGGCTCCACGGAACTCCTGCTGCGCTGCCGCGACGAACATCGTACCCTCGACCGCCTGAGCCCGCGCCTGGGCACAGGCTGGTGCAGCAACGGCGACTTCCTCACCCCGGCCTTCTACCCCGGCATGGCGCCGCTGCACCCCACCAAGGGCCCGACCATCTCCAGCGCCATCAACTTCCTCGATGGCAGCCTGGGCGAGCGGTTCTGGATCGAGGACGGCGGCTTCCCGAACCTGCTGGTGGACCAGGCCCGCAAGCTGTCCCAGGGCCGCATCGCCAACCTGCGGATGAAACTACTGGTAGAGGCCATGCAGAAGCTCCTGCGGGCCCACCCGGACCCCTTCCCCCATGTGATGCCTTGGTTCGCCCAGGGCATGGACAAGGCCGAAGGCGTCATGGCCCTGCGCCGCCGCTTCTGGTTCTTCGGGGAACGCCGCCTGCATCTGGACTGGGAGTTGTCCAGCGGCAGGCCCGTGGTGGATGCCATCATCGCCATGCACAAGCGGCTCACCGCGGCCACGGGTGGCTCCTTCCATGCCCCTGTGAACTGGGACGTGGCCCATCACCTGGTGACGCCCCACCCCCTGGGCGGCTGCATCATGGGCCGCGGACCGGAGGATGGCGTGGTGGACCATGCAGGCAGGGTCTTCGGGCACGAGGGGCTCTACGTGGCCGATGGCGCCATCATCCCTCGGTCCCTGGGCGTCAATCCCAGCCGCACCATCGGTGCCCTCGCCGAGCGGGTGGCTTCCCTCATGTAGAGGCGGCGGGGCAGGAGTACCGTTGCCCCCTGGATGGCCAGGGCAAAACCGGAGCTTCGAAAAAAGCCTTTGTACTGACACCATCCGGGTTCAACCTGTGGCAACTCTTCAGATCAACCAGGGTTCCGGAACCGGGAACCTGCCATCCAATCCCACCCATCCTTCATGGAGGAAAGCATGCCCACCAGCAAGAGCCCCAAGCAGATCAAGGTGCACGTCGACGGCTGCACGCCCGACACCCTGGAACTCATCAAGGGCAGGGACACGGTCATATTCATCCAGAGCGGCCCCAAGGCCCCCATGACGGTCCACGTGGATAACAAGGCCCTCTTCGGCACCACCACCTGCACCGCCGCAGCCACCGCAGCCGAGGCCACCGTCTACAGCCCTTCGGTTCCAGGCAACTACACCATCGGCCTCACCGCTGCAGATGCGAAGAAGGGCGGTGGGCCTGGGACGGTTCAGGTGCTATGTCTAGGACCTACCACCGCGTTGGGGGTTGGTAGTACTGGAACTATCAAAGTCAACATGTAAGCAGCTTGGCTACCTAAGGGCACCAGTGTCGTTAGGTCGATGCTTTCACAATTCTTTGGGCCCGCTCGTGCTGAGGTCTCCATTCCCTGGTGAGATTTCCGTTCAGGCTGAAGGCTTCATCGAAGGCCCGTACGGCCTCTTTTGCTTTCGAGACCCGTGCACTGGCCGATAGATGCTCCGCTTCCTCCATACTCAGGCCACCCCGAAGGGCGAGGGCCTCACCCCACCTGGGCCGGGCCTTCTGTATGCGTTCTAGCAAGGATCGACATTTGGTGATGCTTGAACTTCCATCCTGCCCCGTTGTTCGTTCCCATGCCGCGCGGGCCAGATACAACCGGGTGAGTTCCATCAGAATCTCCTGATCGTTAGGGGCCACTTGTATCGCCTTTTGGAAAGGCTCTTCGGCTGAATCGAAGTGCTTCAGCTCAGCACGGCCATGAAAGGCCATCCAGATGGCCAAGGCAGATCGCAGTTCGCCTAGGTATTGGAGAGAATATTGGTCCATGGGATCCAGGGCCAAAGCCCTCGCTAAAATCACCTCGCCATGGGTGAGGCTCGACACCGGGTTTCCACCCTCACTAAGTGCAGATTCAAGGCGAACGGCTTGCACCCTCCCGAGGTTGGCCATGACGCCTTTGTTGTTAGGTGATAGGAGAAGGGCTTTCTTGAGTGCGGCATCTGCTTCCTGGAGAGTCCGCTTGGATTCTGGGCCACGTTTCCATCGTGCCTTCGAGATCAAGAGATCGCCAAGGTTGAGATAACCGAGCACTTGTGTTGGTGCGACCGCAATGGCCTTTTTATATGCCTCTTGTGCCCCTAAGAGGAGGGGCTGAGCATCTCGTCCCGACTCCCAAGCTGAGCGGGCCAACTGCAGCAAGGCGAACCCCACGCCATTGTATAAGTGGGGGATACGGGGATTGATGGCTATGCCCTGGCGGTTGGCTTCTGCGGAGCCGAGCAAGTCGGGCTCGGGGTTTTCACCGCGATTCCGTTTAAGCAGCGCGAGGTCGTAAAGGACCTTGCCCTTGACGAAATAGGGGACGAAGTGCTTGGGGTTCAGCGTGTGCGCCTGCTCTAAAACCTTTAAGGCGGCTTGCAGATCGCCCTCGGGATTCGCAGCTTTGGAGTACGCGGCCCGCCGCTCAAGGCAGGTGCCGAGGTTAATCCAGGCTGGCAGTAGATGGGGTTCCATTTGAGTGGCCCGCTCATATGCTGCGATGGCACCGCTAAGATGCGCGGAGGAATCCTTCCCTTGCTCCGCCTCGAAATCCGACCAAGTCTGATGGATCAATCCAATATGGTTTTCCACGGTGTAATCCCGCTTCCCGAGAGAAAGGGATTCCAGGGCCTGTAGCCCTTTGGCCAGTTGTTCTGTGGGATCGAGATTCTGGTCCTGGCGGGCATTGCCCCATTGGTAGTAGGCCTTGCCCAAGGCGACTCGCCCATCTGTGCGGGTGGGGCCGGCCACCACAGCCTTCGAAGTGGCTGCTACTGCCTGCTGTACAAGGTCATCGGCCTGCTCACCCCGGTTCATCTTGAAGTCTGCGAGATTGGCCAGCAGAGCCGCTTGGAGAATGAGTGATGGCACATGATCTGCCTGAGCCGTCAAGGCGGACTGGACGCACCTTATCCCGCGAGCAAAGGCAGGCTCTACCTGACCCCGGCCAAACTTCTCCATATACAGAACGTTCAGCTCCAACTCCGCCATGGCGGCGTAGACGGCGGGGGCGCTACGCCCGCTGGCGGCGGCGGCGGCGAGGGCGGCGCGGCCGGCTTCGAAATCGGTCTGGGCGGCTTCGCGCTCCCCTTGGTTCCATTGCTTCCAGGCCCGGGCCTGCAGGAGGGAGCCTCGCAACAGGGGCGCCTCGTAGAACCAGGGCAGATCCTCGCCGACGGCCTTCAGCCGCTCCAGGGCTTCGTCCAGGCGGCCCTCATAGAAGGCCAGGAGAGCTTCGACGTAGGCGGGGGAGGGCGTATCCGCGCTCTTGGCTTGGCGCAGGAAACCGAGTGCCTGGGCCCGCAGGGTCGCCTCGAGAATCTGCTTGCGGGCATCGCGCTGGGCAGCGTCGCCGAGGCGCTCAGCCTCCAGCAGCTTCTCCTGGTACTGCTGGCCAACGACCACCGCCAGTGCATAGGCCACGCGGGGTTCGCGGTAGCCAGCATCCCAGGCCAGCTGCAGGTGCTCCCGGGCCTTTTCGTCATCGTCCAGAGTCAGGTAGCCACGGCCCAGGGCGTAGTGACCGGGGCCGTTGGCGATACTGCCCGCCTGCCGCATGTCCTCCTGCAGCTGCGTCATGTGGACCCGCACGGCCTTCAGGTCGGGCCGGATGTCATGGAGCGGGGAGAGGGCGGAATAGCGCGCCATGGATTCGATGCGGGCCATGGATTCCGTGAACTGCTGGGCCAGGCGTTCGCGGCGGCCCGCATCGTGTCGGGTCTTGAGGGCCGCACCCAGAGCGACCAGCACCAGCAGGAACGCCACGGTGCCGGTCACGGCCAGGGCCTTGTGCCGCATGAATCTCCGGTGGGTGCGATAGAACAAGCCTGCGGGCCGCGCCTGGACCGGCTCCCCCGCGAGGAAGCGCTCCAGGTCGTCAGCCAGGGCCTTGGCGGAGTCGTAGCGCCGCGAGCGCTCCTTCTCCAGGCACTTGAGGGTGATCGCCTCCAGATCCCGGGGGATGTCCAGACGCAAGGACCGCATGGGCGGCGCGTCCGCCGAGGCGATGGCGCTGAGGACCTCCAGGGCGTTGGCGCCGGCGAAGGGGGGCCGGCCTGTGGTGAGGTGGTAGAGGGTGGCGCCCAGGCTGTAGACGTCCGTGCGGCGATCCAGGCGGGACACCTCGCCCCGGGCTTGTTCCGGCGACATGTAGGCGGGCGTGCCCAGCACCGAGCCTGTCTCCGTGACATCCTGGCTCCACTCCCGGGCCAGACCGAAGTCCATGACGAAAGTCCGGCAGGCGCCATCTTCCGTGCGTTCCACCATGATGTTCGAGGGCTTGAGATCGCGGTGAATGATGCCGACCCGGTGGGCTTCGTGGACGCCCCGGGCAGCGTCGCGCAGTACGATCACCTGCTGTTCCAGCGACAGACCCGCGGCCGCGTCCAGCGAGGTTCCGATGATGTGCTGCATGGCGATGAAGACGCGGCCTTCGACCTCACCCACCTCGAAGACCTTGCAGACGTGCTTGTGGTCCACCCGGGCCTGGGCCCGGGCTTCCACCATGAAGCGTTCGACGTGCCGCTCCTCGTCGAGGCGCACGAACTTGATAGCTACCTCGCGGCCCAGGCGCCGGTCCCGGGCGCGGAACACCATGCCCATGCCGCCCTGGCCGAGGAAGCCCAGGAACTCGTAGCGGTCCCAGTCTTTGGCGGGAAATTCGGGAATGGCAACAAGGCGGGTGCCACGCGGCGGAGACTGGAAGGCCGAGGCATCTCCCGCAAAGGTCTCCGCTTGGGAAAGCAGAGGGTCGAAGGATGGGCGCGGCTCCTCCATGCCCTCAGCCCTCGTCCGCGGGGGCGGCCGGCATCCTGGCCCGGGACCAGACCTCTCGGGTGCTCATTTCGTCCCTTTGGTTGAGGAAGGCAACCCCGACACCCCCTCAGCAATCATCAGGCTGAACATGCGCTCGGATTCCGAAAGCACCAGGCGCTTGCCATCGGGAGAAAGACCCAGGGATTCCGTAATCCACTCGGCATCAAAGCCGGCCAGTGCCCTCCGCGTGGCGCGGGTGTCCTGGCCCGGCGTGAAGTCCTGGATGTAGACCCCATCAAGGCCCTGCTCGTTCTGCCCCGTGAAGATGATGTGGCGCCCATCCCGGGCCCAGCGGCAGCGGCCGAGGGTGATCACAGTCTGCCGGATTCCCTCGGCCGTGGTGTGGAAGGGGACTTCGGAGCCGTCCTCCACGCGGCGGACGTGGATGTTCACGTGCAGGGAATTCAGGCGGGACTGGTAGACCACGTACTGGCCGTCCGGGGACACATCGGGGATGGTGAAGCCCGCCCCGGCGACGAGCTGCTTGGCCCCGGAGCCATCGGGATGGACCTTCCAAAGGCCCGAGTGTTTTGGATTTCCCGAGGCATAGACAATCCACTGCCCATCGGGCGTGGCCGTGGGATTCTCCGCGTCCGCACCGTCCTGGGACACCTGGCGGGCGCCGCTGCCGTCGGGGTTGGCCATCCAGATCTCGAAGGGGCCGGAACGGTTCGAACTCCACAGCAGGTGCTTGCCGTCGGGCGTGTAGCTGGGATCCCAGTCTTCCGCCGCGTCGTCGGTGAGGCTCTTCACCACCCCCGTGCGGCTGGAGACGGTCCACAGGTCCAGGTTCCCCGAGCGGTTGGAGGAGAAGACGACCCACTCCCCGTCCGCAGAGAAGCAGGGCTGGCGGTCGCTGATGTTGCCCTTGGTGAGCCAGCGGGGCGGCGCCTTCCCCTCGAGGGCATACTCGCGGAGGCTCTGCCGTCCCGAGATCCCGTCGAATACCACGCGGCCCCCTGGGAGCAGGTCCACAGTGGTGGGCGCGACGGGTGCCCAGAAGAGGGGCACCACGGCTCCCGTCCGCAGGTTCTGCCGGTAGGCCATGGCGGGACTGGTGCCGACGCCATTGCCGGTCACGGACTCGGCCTGCAGGTAGAGCACCTCGTCGGCCGACAGCCATATGGCCGACGAGACCGCACCGTATTTCGTGGCGGTGGGGAACTCCCGCACGGTGCCGTCCTTCACGTCGATCCGGTAGATCCTGCGGGTCTGGCCACCCGCGGCGGTAAGCCCGGAGACCAGCAGGATGGCTGTGCCTTCCGCATTCCAACGGGGGGAGGCCATGATCGATTCGGAGCGGATGGTGGCCAGGGTCCGCTCGTGCCCCCCGGCCGGGTCGATGGCCAACAGCTCCGACACCAGGCTGCCCTTGTCCTCCCGGGGCCGGAGGAAGGCGATGCGGGTGCCGTCCGGGGACCAGTCCGCATAGGTGGCGTCATCCACCACCTTGCGGAGGTCAGTGCCCAGGACCGACATGCGGTAGAGATCGGACTTGGCTCCTTCCCCCCGGAGGAACAGGATCGAGGCCCCATCCGGCGAATACCGGGGATGGACGTCCCCCGGGCCAGTGGTGAGGGCAACCTCCCCGCCGCCCTGGAGCTGCTTCACCCAGATGCGGGCCTGCCCATCCCGGTTGGAGGAGAAAGCGATGGTACGACCATCGGGATTCACCGCCGGGAAGCTGTCCCGCCCGCTGTAGGTCAGGGTGCGCAGGGCCACCGGAGTGCCGGACTGGGCCGAAGACGGTCCCAGGCTGGCCCGCAGGCCCCAGCCGAGAAGGATGGCAGCCAGAATCACCACGGCCGCCAGGGCGGCCCAGACTCGCGTCGCCCGGAGGTTCTGCGGCGCGAAGGGCGCGGTGAGCGGTGCACTTCCATCCGGTGAGGACAGGTTCTCCAGGGCGAAGGCCACGTCGTGGGCATCACGGAAGCGCCGCGCCGGAGCCTTCTCCAGGCAGTGGTCGATGATGCGGCGCAGGGCCAGAGGAATGGGTTTGCTTTGGCCCTCGAGTTCGGGCGGATCATCCCTCAGGATTGCCGCCATGGTGTCGCTGGCGGTGGCGCGGGCGAAGGCTCGTTTACCGGTCAGCATCTCGAAGAGCACGACACCGAAGCTGAAGAGGTCGGCCCGGGCATCCACAGCCTCGCCTCGCACTTGCTCCGGCGACATGTAGCCCAGCGTGCCCAGGATCATGCCCTTCTCGGTGTGATGCTCGGCCTGGATGGCGGCCGTGGGCACGAAGGAATCGGAACCCGCCCCCATGGTCTGGATCTGTTTGGCCAGGCCGAAGTCCAGGATCTTGAGGCGGCCCTCCTTGGTGATCCAGAGGTTGTCGGGCTTGAGATCGCGGTGGACGACGCCCTTTTCGTGGGCCGCCGCCAACCCCTGCGCCAGCTGGATGGCCAGCTCTGTGGCCTTCTTCGGTGTCAGCGGTCCTTGATCTAGGCGAGTCCGCAAGGATTCGCCCTCGAGCAGTTCCATGGCCACGAAGGCGACGCCATCAGTGTTCCCGATGTCGAAGATCCCCGTGATGTTCGGGTGGTTCAGGGCTGCCACGGCCTTGGCTTCGCGCTCGAAGCGGGCCAGGGATTCGGGGTGCTTCGCCAGATGCTCCGGCAACACCTTGATCGCGACAAGGCGATCCAACCGCGAGTCCTTGGCCTTCCACACCTCGCCCATGCCCCCCGCGCCCAGGGGCGCGAGAATTTCGTAGGGACCTAGGCGGGTTCCTGGCAGTAGGGACATGGTTCCTTTTGACTTGGATCCATCATAGGCCTGGCCTGGATTTACGAAAGAACATCAATTAAATTTCTTTGCCCCGTCGCGGGTTATTTCTTGCTGTCCAGGTCGCCGATGGTGGCGGTGCTGGGGGGGCACTCCTTCCGCAGGCGCCTGGCCACGGCCTCGGCCCGGGCAAAGGCGCGCAGCAGGTTCTCCCCGGCCAGCCGCCGCAGGTCCCCATCGGTCCAGCCCCGGCGGATGAGCTCGGCGAAGAGGTCCGGATACTTGGACACGTCCTCCAGGCCCACGGGCGTCTCGCCGCCCCAGAAATCCGAGGCGATGCCCACGTGGTCGTGCCCGGCGACCTTCGCCACATGCTCGATGTGGTCCGCCACGTCCTTCAGAGTCGCCTTGGGGGCAGGTCCGTGGGCCTGGATGAAGTCGGCCTCCAACTTCTTGAACGCGGCGTCGTCGAAGCTGATGCCCTTGGCCTGCTTCATCAGCCCTTCGCCCCAGGCCTTGGCGCCGTCGTTCACGAAGGGCGGGACGAAGGTCACCATCACGATGCCGCCATTGACCTGCATGCGCTGCAGGATGGCGTCGGGCACGTTGCGGGGATGATCCACCAGGGCCCGGGCGCTGCTGTGGGAGAAGATGATCGGCGCCGCGCTGGTGTCCAGCGCGTCCCGCATGACCTCGGGGCTCACGTGGCTGAGGTCCACCAGCATGCCCAGGCGGTTCATCTCGCGCACCACCTCCCGGCCGAAGGGCGTCAGGCCGCCGTGCTTCGGCTGGTCCAGGGCCGCGTCCGCCCAGTCCAGGGTCACGTTGTGGGTGAGCGTCAGGTACCGTGCGCCCAGTTCGTAGTAGGCGCGCAGGGTTCCCAGGGAGTTCTCCAGCACGTGGCCGCCTTCCATGCCCAGCAGCGACGCCAGCTTGCCCTTGGCACGGATGCGGCGGATGTCCGCCGTGGACAGGGCCAGTTCCATGTCATCGGGATATTTCGCGATCATGCGGCGGGCCAGGTCGAGTTGCTCCAGTTGGACTTTCGCGAAGCCGCCCTTGAGCTCGCCCGGGACATAGACGGACCAGAACTGCGCGCCGAGGAGGCCCTGCTTCAAGCGGACCAGATCCACTTCGTTGGGCATCCTCTTACGCAGGTCATAGGCTTCCACATCCCGGGGCGCCTTCGGATTCTCCCGGATCTCCCAGGGCAGGTCGTTGTGGCCGTCGATGAGGATGGCGGACTTCAGCAGCTTCCGAGCATGGACCAGCGCGAGGTCCGTCTGGGCCGCCAGGAGGCAGGGCAGGGCGAGGGTGAAGAAAGCAGGTCTGAACATGGATGCCTCGGTGTGGGACCCATCATAGGTCACCCGTTTGCACGCGAGGTGGTGTACCTTCCCTGTTCATGCCCCTCTTTGTCTATGCTTCGCCCCTCGCACCGAAGGTCCCGTGAAGACACTGCTGCTGCACATCCCCGGACGGCCGCCCATCCCGCTGGAGGGTGAGGCGCAATCCTGGACCCTGGGCCGCTCCTCCCAGAGCGACGTGGCGATTCCGGACGCCAGCCTGAGCCGCCAGCACGCCCGCATCAGCATCAAGGATGGCGTCGCCTACCTGGAGGATCTGGGTTCCCTGAACGGCACCACCCTCAACGGGGAGCGGATCACAGTGCCCCATCCCCTGCGGGAGGACGATGAGATCCAGCTGGGGCAGGTGCCGCTGCGGCTGGGTTCGCCGGAGCGCGGCCCTCGGGTCCGCATCGGGGCGGAGACGGATCCCTCCTCCTCCGCCGGTTCCATCGTGCTGCCGCTGGACCAGCTGCGCTCCGCCTCCGGGCGCAAGGATGCCCCCGAGGCCCTCCGCCTGCGGGAGGTGATCCTGGAGATCCAGGGCCTTTCGTTGGAGCTGCTGGAGGACAGTCCCCCCGAGCAACTGCTCGCCCACCTGCTGGACCGGCTCTGGACGCTCTTGAAGCCCCGGCGGGCCGCCGTGCTGATTCAGGATGCCAAAGGGCTTCACACCGTGGCTTCCCGGGGGCCCGAAGGCAACCAGCCCATCTTGTTGGCCAGGAGCCTCGTGAACGCCGCCCTCGAGCGGAAGGAATCCGTGCTGTTCAACACGCTCGACGACAACCAAGGCCTGGCCTCCGCCTCCATTGTCAGCAGCGGCATCACCTCCGCGATGGTGACGCCTCTGGAACACCAGGGCGTGGTGAAGGGCCTGCTCTACCTGGATGCCCGACTGCCACGACCGGCCTTCACGGAAGAGGATCTGCTGCTGGCCAGTACCCTGGCCCACCTGGCTACCGCCAAGCTGGAGCAGGCGAGGATGCGGGAAGAGGCCATGGCCCGGAAGAAGGTGGATCAGGAACTGGACCTCGCCCGCCACATCCAGCAGGGTCTGCTGCCCGGGTTTCCGCCGGAGATCGAGGGTTACGAGGTGCAGGGGAACAACCTGCCCAGCCGCCAGGTCTCGGGCGACCTGTTCGGCTGGTGGCCGCGGAGCGATGGTCGCTGGCTCTTCTGTCTGGCCGACGTGAGCGGCAAGGGCCTGGGCCCGGGCCTGCTGATGGCCTCGCTCCAGGCCACCCTGGAGGCCTGGACCGAACGGGACATCTCCACGGCGGACCTGGCCTTCCAGCTCTCGAAAATGCTGGCGCGGCACACCGACGGGCGGCGCTTCGTGACGGCCTTCCTGGCCCTTCTCGATCCGCGGACGGGCACCCTCACCTATACCAACGCGGGCCACAATCCCGCCCTGTTCATCCAGCCGGACGGCACGGTCAGGAACCTGGAAGCCCAAGGGCTGCCCCTGGCCATGCTGCCTGGCAATCCCTACGCCGAGGCGACCCTCGACCTGGCGTCCGGCGATCTGCTGGTGGTCTACACCGATGGCATCACCGAGGCCGCCGATCCCCAGGACGAGGAGTTCGGCCTGGAGGCGCTCACGACCCTGCTGGTGGCCCGGCAACAGGAGCCGCTCCTGGCCCTGGATGCCGCCTTGCTGGGGGAGCTGGACCGGTTCACGCAGGGCGCCCCCTATCTGGATGACCGCACCTTGCTGATGCTGCGGAGAAGCTGAGCTGGGCGACGGCACCACCGGTAGGTCGGGCGAAGGCCCCGGTGACCCATCCCCGGCGCAGTCACGCCCACTCGCGCCCTTCGCGGTTCCAGTCCCAATGGAGCAAAGGAAGAGCCGCCCGAGGTTCGCCTGAACCCTGCAGCGGGAAGAAAGGCCCGTGGCCACCGAGCCTGGATCGTTATTATTCCGCTGCCAATTCGAATCAAGTATTCGAATTGATGTATATAAGTTATTCAAAAATATAAATTTAAGACATTATTAACAAGCTGAGCAAGAGATCGCTTTTCGTTTTTATTTCCACTTGTTGATATTCCAGGTCTTTCTAAACTCGGAAGTGGTTCTCAGTGGAAAAAAATGGTCTGTGGTGGATGAAAGTGGTCTCACTCGGTTCATGGCTCTCCCCTGAGCAACTGGTTGAAAGGCGATACCAGTGTTACGACTTCGCGGAAACTCACCGGCTACGGTGGATGAGAAGGGGCGCCTGAAGCTCCCCTCTTCCTTCAAGGCCGAGTTGGAATCCTTCGCCCAGGGCGAGGGCGCCCAAGGTCTGCGTGACGGCGCTGGCGTCCTGCGCCACTACCTGACCTCCCTCGACGGGCGCTCAGCCCGCATTTATCCCATGCCGGTCTGGGAGGCCATTGAGGCCCGCTTGGCGGCCCTGCCGTCCACCAGTCCCGCCAAACGCAAGTTCCTGGAGACCACGGCCTATTTCGGCAGCGAAGTGGAACCCGATGCCCAGGGCCGTTTCGTCATTCCGCCCATCCTCCGCGAGGCCGCCCAGCTCACCGGGGAGGTGGCCGTGTTGGGGCAGATGGATCACCTGGCCCTGTGGAACAAGGCCGCCTTCCAGCGCCGCCTGGCCGCCGAGCCCCTCGGTGCCGACGATCTGGCCCAGCTCGCGGACCTGGGGATCTGATGATGACGGCTCCCGCTCCCATCCATGTTCCGGTGCTGCTCCAGGAAGTGCTGGAGAACCTGGTGCTGCCCCCCGCCGCCCGCATCCTCGACCTCACGCTGGGGCTGGGCGGCCATGCCGAGGCCTTGCTGGCCGTGGCCGATGCGGACTCCCGCTACCTGGGCGTGGACCGGGATACCGAGGCCCGAGCCCTGGCCCGGCAGCGCCTGGGCGGTGACGCCCGCCTCAGCATTCTGGCCGGTGCCTATGAGGATCTCTGGCAGGAACCCCACTTCCTTGCCTGGCAATCCGCCCAGGCCCCGGAGGGCTTTGACGCCATCCTGGCCGATCTCGGCGTGTCCACCCTCCAGTTGCGCACCCCGGAGCGGGGCTTCAGCTTCCGGGACTCGGGCCCGCTCGACATGCGGATGGACCAGGAACAGGGCCTGTCGGCCCGTGCCTGGATCGCCGAGCAGACCGACGAGAGCCTCGCGGATGCCATCTACCAGTACGGCGAAGAACGCGCCAGCCGGCCCATCGCCCGGGCCATCCTCAAGGCGCTCCATGATGGCCGGCTGGACACCACCCATGACCTGGCCCTGGCGGTCTACCGGGTGATCCCCCGGGAACCCGCCAAGCGCAAGGGCCACAGCGATCCGGCCACCCGCACCTTCCAGGCCATCCGCATCGCCGTGAACGGCGAGCTGGATCGTCTGGCCGCCTCCCTCGAAGCCGCCGTGTCCCACTTGCGCCCCGGTGGGCGCATCGCGGTCATCAGCTTCCACAGTCTGGAGGATCGCATCGTCAAACAGACCCTGCGCCGCCTTGCGGGCATCTACGACGGGCCCGGCCGCACCGCCCCGATGGAACTCCCAAAAATGCTGAAGCTCATCCATGCCGGTGGCATCGTGCCCAGCGAAGCCGAAGCCGCCGCCAATCCCCCCTCCCGTGCCGCCCGCCACCGCGTGGCGGAACGACACCCCTGAT
>JBBRZL010000028.1:0-27426 GCA_038236735.1 Holophagales bacterium
AGATCCAGAAACTGGCCGAACAGATGGTCCTCGGCAAGCCCCTCTTCTGGGTGGACGCGGAGGCGTTGCGCTCGCGCATCGAGGCCAAGCGCTGGGTGCGAGGTCTCCAGATCCGCAAGGACCCGCCCGACCGCCTCAGCCTGGCCATCGAGGAGCGACATCCGGTCCTCTGGCTGGTGCGCCCCAACGGTGTCTTCCTGGTGTCCGACGACGGGATCGTGCTCGATCGTGTCAATCCAGCCAACCTAACGCCCATTCCCGTGGTGGTGGATGCCGCCAGTCAAACAGATCAGGGATTGGCCCATCTGATCACTGCCGCCCGCGTTCTGCGGGAAAAGCAGCATGGCTTTTATGAACGGATCACCGAATTCCGGGATTCGCCCAAGGGCCCCGTGGCCTTCATCGAGGGGTTTTCGGCGCCAATCTATCTTTCTCGCCAGGATGTCACGAAAAACGTTCCCAATTTCCAGGGGCTCTTCGTGGATCGCCTCTCGCAAAGGCCGGATCTGGCCCGACTGCGCTATATCGATCTGCGCTGGGATGACGAGGTGGCCGTGGGCGAACCCGAGGATGCGGTGGCCCCGGCAAAGCCGCCACGCTGACCTTGGGGCCTTCGGATCTGAATTTTCCCTGGCACGAATCCTCGATTTTTCGAGCGGAACTGGTATAAACCTAGAGCAAGGAAAAGGATCTTCATGCCTCAAAACGCCGTACTCCTCGGGCTTGATCTTGGTGCAAGCAAAGTGGTGGCGGTGGTGGCCGTCCAGGAGGAAGACGGGACGCTGAATGTCACGGGCACCGGCCAGGGTTCCCCCCAGGGCGGCCTCACCCAGGGCCAGATCACGGACATGGAGCTCTGCACCCGCGCCATCGTGCGGGCGGTGGAAGAGGCCATGGGTACCGCCGGCCAGACCAAGGTGAATGGCATCCGCGTGGCCGTGGACGGCATCCAGTTCAAGGGCGAGAACCTGCGCGATTCCATCACCATCAGCAGCGGCGACAAGATCATCACCGCCGCGGACCGGGATCGCGTGCTGGAGCAGGCCACCAATGGCTGCAAGCTGGCCAAGGAAGAGCTGGTCCTCCACCGCATCCCGCAGATGTTCCACATCAAGGGCCAGCGGGATATCCGCAACCCCGTGGGCATGTTCGGCGAGACGCTGGAGGCCGAGGTCCGCATCATCGTGGCGCCCAGCCCCGTGATCATGAACATCCAGCTCGCCTTGAAGAACGCCGGACTCCACGGCGCGGACCTGATGTATTCACCCCTGGCCAGCGCCGAGGCCATTCTGAGCCGCGAGGACCGCGAAAACGGTGCCGTGGTGGTGGACATCGGCGAGCACCTCACCCACCTGGGCATCTTCCTGCACGGCACCCTCTTCCATTCCGCGGTGATCCCCATCGGCGGCGCCCACTTCACCCGCGACCTGGAAATCACCAAGCACCTGGGCGGTATCTCGGCCTCCGAGCGCATCAAGATCCGCTTCGGCACGGTGCTCCACAACCAGATTCCCGCCGAAGAGGCCATCGAGCTGGAGGAGGAGGGCCGAATGGTGCCCCGCCGCGAGATCGCCGAGGTGCTCCAGGCCCGGGCGGCCGAGTTGCTGAACCTGGTGCTGGCCGAGATGGGCCGCACGGGGCTCATTCACGAGATCCATGGCGGCGTGCACCTGGTCGGCGGCGGCGCCCTGCTCAGCCACCTGGCCATCCTCGCCCAAACCATCCTGGGCCGGCCCCGCGTCGTGCTGGGGCGTATCCAGGGCGTGGTCGGCCTGCCCCAGGCCACGGGCAACCCCTTCTTCGTGAACGCGCTGGGCGCCGTGAAGGCCCTGTCGCGGGACATGAACGAAGTCCGCGGCAAGCAGGACCGCAGCGGCGGCTTCTTTGCCGGAATCAGGAAGATGTTCTAATGCCGACCCCTTTCGGGAGCCCCGATGTCTGAGACCCCCTTTCTTCCCTGCCCCCACAGCCTCCCCGGCGCCAACATCAAGGTGCTCGGCGTAGGCGGCGCGGGCTGCAATGCCATCAATCGCATGATCGAAGGCGGCGTCACCGGCGTGCAGTTCATCGCCATGAACACCGACCAGCAGAGCCTCTCCCAGAGCAAGGCCCACCTCAAGCTGCCCCTGGGCCCCCAGAGCAGCCGCGGCCTGGGCGCCGGTGGCAGCGCCGAGCGGGGCGCCGTGGCGGCCGAAGAAAGCCGTGAGGAAGTGCTGGCCGCGTTGCAGGGCGCGGACATGATCTTCATCACGGCGGGCATGGGCGGCGGCACTGGCACCGGCGCGGCGCCAGTGCTGGCCAGCTACGCGCGGGAACTCGGCGCGCTCACGGTGGCGGTGGTGATCACCCCCTTCGCCTGGGAGGGCCGCAAGAAGGGTGACCTTGCCATGGCGGGGCTGGGCAACCTGCGCGATACCGCGGACACAGTCATCGTGGTCAGCAACGAGCGGCTGAAGAACGTGTGCGACGCCCGCGTGACCATGAAAGAAGCCTTCCGCGTGGCGGATGGCGTACTCATCCAGGGTGTGCGCGGCATCGCGGACCTCATCCTCAAGCCGGGCATCATCAACGGCGACTTCGCCGACGTGGAAGCCGTGCTGCGCAACGGCGGCGAGGCCCTCATCGGCACGGGCCAGGGCCGTGGCGAAGAGGCCGTCATGGACGCCCTCCGCAAGGCCCTGGCCTGCCCCCTGCTCGAGCGGGCCCAGAGCGGCGCGGCGGCCAACGTCATGGTGTCCATCACGGCCGACTGGGAAGTCATGGAGGCCTCGGCCATCGAGACCGCCATGAACTACCTGCAGGATCACTATGCGGGGCGACCCGACATCAAGGCCTGCACCGTAGAGGGCGAGGGCATGGAGGACCGCGTGATGGTCACGGTGCTGGCCAGCGGCTTCGATCAGGAGGAAAGGCTGGAGCAGGAGCGCCGGAGCAGCCTGCACCTCAGCGATGCGACGGATGCCGCACCCATCCAGACCTTCAGTACCGTGCTGCCGGCCATGGCCCAGCCCCTGCCCACCGGCGTCATCAGTGGTCGCGTCTACGGAGAGGCTCCGGCCCACGAGCAGGGCCCCACGCCCACCCGCCTGCTGCCTCAGCCGCCAACGCCCAGCGGCGAAGTGCCCGGCGCCGACGACCTCCATATTCCCGCCATCATGCGCATGGGGCAGGGCCGCTTACCCATCGAGTAGGCTCTTCCCCGCCCCGCGGCGGCAGAGGCCCCCATGTCCCACCCCGTGATGACCCCGCCCCCGGGCACTCAGCTGCTCCGTTTCGTGGGCGACCGCCTGGGCTTTACCTTGGCCCACCCGCAGACGGGCGCCGTTGGCTGGCGCGCCTTCCTGCGCACGAACCTCACACGCGGAGCGCGCATGCGTGAGGAGACCCTGGCCCAGCTTGGCGAAGGCGCCACGGACCCGGCGGGCTCCTCTTGGCGGGACATTCCGCTGCCGGAAACAACCGATGGCTGGGCCCTGGACCTGGCCCTTACCGAGCCCGGCTACTTCCGCGCCAAAGCCTACTGCGTGGATCCCGACGGCTGCCAGCACTGGCCCGAGGGCGAGGACGCGGGCCTCAGCATCCATCCGGATCGCCTGCGCACAGCCAACACCATCTATTGTGCCTTCCCGCGCATGTTCGGCGGCGCGGCGGCGCGGCAGCTGCCCGAGCTGGCCGCTTCCATCCAGGCCCTGGACGGCGCCGGCTACGCGGTGATTCCGCCCTCGGGCACCCTGCGGGACCTCAAGGCCGCCGTGCCCCACATCATGGACCGCCTGGGCTGCCGCCTCCTCCACCTGCTGCCCGTGGGGCCCGTGCCCACCACCTTCGCGCGCATGGGCCGCCTCGGCAGCCCCTATGCCCAGCTGGACCTCACGGCCATCGATCCCGCCCTGGTGGCCTTCGACCAGCGCAGCACCGCGGAGGAGCAGTTCCGGGAGTTGACAGCCGCTGTCCATCAGCGCGGCGGACAGGTCCTCCTGGACATCCTGGTGAACCATACAGGCTGGGGTTCACGGCTGCTGGAGCACCGGCCGGACTGGTTCCGCCGCAACGCCGACGGCACCTTCCACAGCCCGGGCGCCTGGGGCACCACCTGGGAGGACCTGGTCGAACTGGACCACGGCAGCCCGGCCCTCTGGGACGTGGTGGCCCGGGCCCTGCTGACCTGGTGCGGGCGCGGCGTCGATGGCTTCCGCTGCGACGCGGGCTACATGGTGCCCCTGCCCGCCTGGCAGTACATCACTGCCAAGGTGCACCAGGCCTACCCCGAGGCCATCTTCCTGCTGGAGGGCCTGGGCGGCGCCTGGGCAGCCACCGAAACCCTGCTCACCCAGGGCGGCATGCAATGGGCCTACTCGGAACTGTTCCAGAACTACCAGCCCCGTGAAGTGGCCCACTACCTGGATTATTGTCTGCGACAGGGCCCGCGGGATGGACTGCTGGTGCACTACAGCGAAACCCACGACAACCCGCGCCTGGCTGTGCGGGGCGCCGCCTGGTCGCGCCTGCGCAACCGCCTCTGCGCCCTGGCGAGCCAGAGCGGGGCTTTCGGTTTCACAGCTGGGGTGGAATGGCTGGCCACGGAGCGGGTGGACGTCCACGAGGCCCGCGACCTGGCCTGGGGTGCCGAACCGAACCTGGTCGCCGAGTTGGCGGCGCTCAACGGCCTCATCACCGGGCACCCCTGCTTCTTCGACGGCGCGGCAATGCGCCGCATCAGCGCTGATGACGCTTCGGTGCTGGTGCTCCTGAGGACGTCCGCCGAGGGGGTCGATCAGGTACTCGTGTTGGTGAACCTCGATCCGGAAGCGGCCCAGGCTTGCGTCCTCGGGGCCGCGGACTGGGCCCTCCTCGGTGCCACGCCCCGGGATCTCCTGGGTCAGCCCCTGCCCGCCAGCAGCTTGTTGCCGGAGGGCGGCTGCGAGGTGCTCCTGCCTGCCGGGGGGAGCTACTGCCTCGCGGCCCAGGCCAAACCCCTGGGCTTGGCGGGCGAAGCCTACCGGGCCGCCCGCGCCCAGGCCGCCTGGGCGCTGCAGGCCCTCGCCGCCGTGCATCCGGCCGAGGGCCTCGGTCCCTGCGCCTGGCGCGCCCTGGCGACCCGGGTTGTCAGCGATCCCGCGGCCTTCCTGGCCGCCCTGTCCCACCTGGATGCGGACCTGCTTCGCTGCAACCCTCTGGCGGCCCTGGACGCGGCCCAGGCGCTGCCGACCTTCCCGAAAGTGACGCTCTGGACGGTGGCGGACTGCTCCCGGGTGAGCCTGGTGGCGCCGGACCACTGGCTGCTGCTGCAGGACGCCAGCCCCTTTGAGGCCACGCTCCACATGGAGCAACGGTCCGACCTGCACTTGCGAAGCATCCCTGTGGAAGGCGCCTTCGTCGCCGCCATTCCACCCCGCCCTCTCCACAGGGGAGACGCCAGCCTCGTGTTCCAACGCCATGCAGCAGGCGCCGCGAGCCTCCTGGCCGGCCTCCGCTTCCTGCCCGAGGCTCCGGAGCCGTCACGGCCCCAACGCCAGGGACTGGCCCTGCTCACCAATGGCCGGGGCGGCATGGCCCGGCTGCACGGCGATCTCGGCGCCATCACGTCGAAGTACGACTGCTTGCTGGCGGCGAACCTGCACCCTTCGGCCCCGTCCGATCGCCAGGTCCTGGCCAAGCGCCTGCGGGCCTGGGTGAACGCGGATGGTTTCATCACCCCCCTGGACGGCCGCAACCTGTTGCGTTTCGACGGCGGCCCCCCAGCCCGCTGGACCTTCATCGCCAACGCGGGGGATGGACGGCAGGTGGAGGTCCACCTCGAGGCGGACATGCCCGCGGACCAGAACGCCGTGGTGCTGCGGTGGTCGCGCCCCAAGGCGGCCGGCACGGACGCGGACCTGCCTGCCGAACACCGGGTGCGCCTCACGGTGCGCTTCGATTTGGAGGATCGTTCCTTCCACGGGGAGACCCGCCTCGATGCGGGACTGGAGGACCACTTCCAGGCCTCTACAAGACCCTTGAAAGAGGGCATCGGCTTCAGCTTCACGCCCGCCGCGGACCGTCCCTTGCGAGTCTGGGCTGAGCAAGGCACCTACCATCCGCAGCCCGAGGCCTGCCGCGGCATCCCGCATCCCGTGGAGCAGTCCCGGGGCCTGGCGGGTTCCGGGGATGCCTGGAGCCCCGGCTGGTTCGACCTGTTGCTGCCGCCGGGGGCCCAGGTCCGGTTGCTGCTCAGCACCGACCCCGAGGATCCCCTGTCGTCGCCGCGTCCCGAGTCCACCGAGGCCCTTGATTTCCCGGGGCGACTCCGCCTGGCCCTGCAGGCCTTCCTCGCCCGTCGTGACGACGGACTCACCGTCATCGCCGGCTATCCCTGGTTCCTGGACTGGGGTCGCGACACGCTGATCGTCTGCCGGGGCCTGCTGGCCGCTGGCCGCTCCGAGGAGGCCGGGCTCATCCTGCGCACCTTCGCGGCCCTGGAGGACCGGGGCACACTGCCCAACATGCTCGGGGCCGGGCACACCGCCGACCGGGACACTTCGGACGCCCCCCTCTGGCTGGCCGTGGCCTGCGAGGAGGCCGCGCAGCAGCTGGGACCGGCCTTCTTCCAGGCCCAGGCCGGCGACCGCACCGTGGCCGAGGTGCTCACGTCCCTGGGCGAGCACCTGCGGCTCGGCGCTCGCAACGGCGTCCGCATGGATCTCGCCTCGGGGCTGCTCTGGAGTCCCGCGCACTTCACCTGGATGGACACGCGCTACCCCATGGGCACGCCCCGCGAAGGCTACCCGGTGGAGATCCAGGCCCTGTGGCTCCGCCTGTTGCGGCTGCTGGCGCTCATCGGCGCGCCCAGCGACGGCGAGCCCTGGTCGGCTACCGCTGCCCGGGCCGAGGCTTCGCTCGATGCCTTCTGGTTCGAGGAGCAGGGCTGGTTCGCGGACGTGCTGCTGGCCGGTCCTGGCGTACCCGCCAAGGAGGCCCTGCCCGCCGACCACCTGCGGCCCAACCAGCTGGTCCTGGTCGCGCTGGGGCTGGTGACTGGCCTTCGCGCCCGCCGCTGCGTGGCCGCCTGCGCCCGCCACCTGTTGGTGCCCGGCGGCCTGCGCAGCCTGGCGCCCTTGCCGGTCACGGTGCCCCTGCCCATTCCGGCGCCCTGGGGCGGCACCCTCAACGATTCGGCCAAGCCCTACCAGGGCCGCTACGAAGGCGACGAGGACACTCGCCGCAAGCCCGCCTACCACAACGGCACCGCCTGGGTCTGGCAGCTGCCCCTGCTCTGCGAGGCCCTGGATTTGGCCTGGAACGGGGACCCTGCCGCCCGCGCCACGGCCCGGGCCTGGCTGAGCTCCGTGGCCCCGCTACTGGATTCCGGCTGCCTCGGGCAGTTGCCGGAAATCCTCGACGGCGACGCCCCCCACACAGAGCGGGGCTGCGACGCCCAAGCCTGGAGCGTCAGCGAGGCGCTGCGGGTATGGGCGGCGCTGGGCTGATCAGCGGAGCGCTCAAGGAACCCCGGAAGGCTGCTTGCCCACCTCGATGAGGATCTCATTGGTCCTCATGAACCAAGGCATGAAGGGCGGATCGTAGCGAGCCCAGACAGGCTCGCCACTTGGCTTCAAGCCTTCCCGCAACATGGCCTCCCGAAGTTCCCGGAGGTGGGATTCGTATCGCGCTTCCGACCAGGTGCCCGAGTAGCGGAGGGCGGCCACCTGACGGGAGGGCAACTCCCGGAGGAGGACCGCCGGATCGAGGGGTGCGGGCACCGTGGCCAGCGTGAAGGTGGACGGAATGAGAAACTGGACCACCCAGCGGGTTCCGCCCGCCGTGGGTTTGGCGGTCTGAGTCACCGGAGCGGTCATGGCCAGCTTCGTCCCCTCCGACTGGGTGACCGGAGCGGTCATGGCCAGCTTCCTCGACCCCTTGTTCTTGCCAAAGATGTACCCGGCCAGCCTGCGGAAACCCTCATTCCCGCCCTCTTCGCGGGTGCCGGTCACCTCGGTCTCGGCGACCAGGTAGGGGGCGTACTCCCGGAGTTCGAAGCCCGGGTAGGCGCGCACGACCTGGTACTTGGGTTTTTCGATGGCCATGGCGGGGCTCCCGAACAGTACGAAGGGAATGAGGGCGGCGAGGGCTGGATTGCGCATACGCACCTTTGAATGGCCAGCAATCAAATGAACCGGAAACAGTTTTTCAAACGCGACGCATCAGCATCCCTGCCAGGGACTCCAGCCGTCGGGCCCCCCGCGAAAGCTGGTCAGCATCCTCAGCAAGCGCCTTCGCGGCAGCTTCCTCCAGGCACCTGGGGTCCGGCAATCCGGCCGCGGCCCAGAACCCGGGATGGCTGGCCAGCAGGTCACTGGTCAAACCCTCCACCAGCTCGGCCGCAAGGCGATGGTCCGTGCGCGTCACCAGACGGATCCAATGCGAGGACAACTTCGGCGTCACAAAAGGAACGTGCAGGAGAATCGGCCTCCGCCCCATGCATGCCGCGACGCGCAACAGGATATCGACACCCGAAAGCGCTTCGGGGCCAGGCAGGTCCCAGAGGTCGCTGACCGGAAGAGGCATGCGTGCGGCCCGGACCAGGGCAGAAACCACGTCATCGACGGCCACAGGCTCGCTCCGGTGCGAGAGCCAGGCGGGCAATACCATGGCTGGAAGGCGGGCAGCCAGGTCCCGCACGATGGTCCAGGAGGCACTGCCGGCGCCCACGATCATGGCGGCCCGCAATTCCATGCAGGGCACCGAGCCGGCGCGCAGAGCCTCTCCCGTCTCTAGCCGAGCCTGCAGATGCAGGGAGGGCCTTCCGGCCGGGGCCACGCCACCGAGATAGACGATCCGCTCCACGCCCGCCCTCGCAGCCGTCTGCGCAAAGTGATTGGCGGTGGCCACCTCCCGCTCCACCCAGCCCGGGTGGAGTGCTCCCATGCCGTGGATGAGGTAGAAGGCCACCCGGCAGCCATCCATGGCCCGGGCCAGAGCCTCGCCATCCTCTGCGTTCGCGCAGGCCCACTCCCGATCCGGCCAGGTGCGACGGGCTTTCTCCCGGTCCCGGGTCAGGCAGGTCACGGACCATCCGTCCTGCTTCAGGCCGCCAAAGGCACGGCTGCCGATGAACCCGGTGGCGCCGGTAAGCAAAGCCCGATCCGTCATGGGTACTACGCTGCACCCAGGAGGGACAATCTGCCAGCAGATTTCCGACGGCAGCGGCTTCCCTGAACCATTCGGCGGATCAACCAGGGGCTGAGGGGTCTGCAATCCACTCCGCCTGGCGGGCGATCTCCCGGGACCAATATTGCCAGTTGTGGCCCCCGGGGGCGAGGAAGACCTCGACGGACCGTCCTGGCTGGCGAGCCGTTGCGGCGAAAGCCTGCACCCCTTTGTCGATGCCGTAGCGATCCTCCGTGCCGGCCGTGAGCCGGAGGGGCCCATCGCCGCCTTTGTGGTAGCGGGGACTCCAGGGCCGGAAGGGCAGGTCCTCGGTGGGCATGGCCCGCTTCAGACTGCGGCGGATGTACCAGGGCACATTGGCAAAGGGGGGTTCTACCAGAGCGGGGCTGAGGGCCAGGCAGCGCTCGAAGAGACGGCTGCGGGCGGAGAGGTTCAGCGCACCCAGCCCCCCCATGCTCAGACCCGCCACACTGCGGCTCTCCCGGCTGCCGCCAAACCCTGGAAAACGCTGTTCCAGGGCCGGAATCAATTCCTCCACCAGGAACCGTTCATAGGGGAAGCGGCCATCCTTGCGGTCCACGTACCAGCTCCTGAAGTGGGTGACCGCCACCCAGAGACTGGGCGCCAGTTCGCCCTGGATTTCGCGACGGCTCAGGTCTCCGTAAATGCCTTCATCAAGGAGGTCCTTGGGACCATCAAAGAAACCGGGAAGAAAGAGGACCAGACGCAACCGGGCTCCAGGATGGCGGGCCCGGTAGGACTCCAGCGCTTCCCTGCTGGGGGCATGGATGGCCAAACCCACCTCGCGGCCCAACAACCGAGAAGAAAACCCTTCCAGGTAATCCTGCCCCTGCAGCGTCAAGGCGCCCAAACCAAGCCACAGCGTCATGAACCAGGATCCCCATCGAGTCATCAGCTCCTCCTCATGCGAGTTGGATGCCTGGAAGGCGAAGAGGGTCGAAAGAAAATATTAGACAACTGAATTGGGCGTGCCAATGATGGCATCCTCGTGCACTTGAGGCGCCTAGAATGCACGGACTTGACTCGATTCGGCCCGAGCAGAACCATGGGGACCTTCGCTGGCCATGACGAACCCCGGATTGGACATCTCACCAGCAACCCCAGGCATGGATGGGTATGAGCGGCTGGCTACTCGGGACCTGCTGGCGGCGGTCGGGCGACAGGACCGGGAGGCCTTTCGGGAGTTCTACGACCGCTTTGCAGGTCGGCTCTTGGCCTATGTCCAGGCCATGGGGAAGGGGAGGATAGCGACCGAGGACGTGGTCCAGGAAGTGCTAGTGGCCATTTGGCGGAAGGCGGCCCTGTATCGGGCGGACCTGGGCAACCCCGAAGCCTGGATCTTCACGATCACCCGCAACAAAGTTTTCGACATCTGGCGAGCAAATTCCGCCGTTAGGGAAGATGGAGACTTAAATCTAGAAGCCTTCATGGACCCCAGCCCCCCTTCCGATCCCACCCTGGCCGTGAGTCTTGGCAAGGCATTGGCGGGCCTTCCCCCCGAACAGCGGGATCCCCTGCTCCTGTCCTATTTCGGAGACCACACCTATGAGCAAACCGCCCGCCGCCTGAAGGTCCCCCTGGGCACCATCAAATCCAGAATTCGAGCGGGTTTGTCTCAGCTCAAACAACACCTTGGATCCCCATGAATCCGAACCAACATCCCCCCGAATTCCATCTGCTGGCCTTCGCAGCTGGTCAGGGGGACCTCTCCCTCCGGATCCTGGTGGAATGCCACCTGGCGTCCTGTCCGGCCTGCCTGGCCCAGGTGCTGGATCTGGGAGCTGCTGGCGGCAGGATGCTCGGTGCCATGCCATCGGCACCAGTGCCGGCTGATCTCTTCGCGAAGGTCATCGGGCAGATCGAAAGCGAGGCCCTTCCTGTCCCTGCTGGGCTGCCGATTCCCGAGACCATCTCCCGCCTCCTGCCCAAGAAGGCAGACTGGAGCGGGATTTTCGTTCGCGGCTTCCGGTTCATCAAGCTGGTCGAGGAGGCTCCCCGGGAGGCCGCCCTTTACCTCGTGCATCTCACTGCCGGTACGGTTTTCCCCAGCCATCGCCATGGCGGGCTGGAAGAATCGGTCATTCTCGCCGGTGGCTTGGAGGATGGCAGCAACCGTCTCGAAGCCGGGGATTGGGCCAGCGCCGAGGTGGCGACTTGTCACGCACCCCAAGCACTCGCGGACGAGGACTGCTGGCTGGTGGCCCGCATGGAGACCGGCATCCGCTTCGCAGGGTGGCGGGGTCTGGCGCAGCGCCTTTCGGGACAGTGATCGTTCTGACGTGAACCTCGTCTCCCCGATTTATTTTAGCTGGGCTCATCCAGACCTGGACTTCCCCCGTTTGGCTCTATGACCCCATGAGGGGCACATCCAAGGAGCCACCGTGAAGTCCATCAGTCTCGCTTTGATTCTCTCCATCCCGGCCGTGATGTCCCATGCTGCAGAGCCCAGCATGGCCACCCGTGCCTCCAAGATTGATATCGTCGACACCGCCGTTCAGGCCGGGTCCTTCAAGACCCTTGCCGCGGCCCTGCAGGCAGCTGGCCTGGTGGATACCCTCAAGGGCGAGGGCCCCTTCACGGTGTTCGCGCCCACGGATGAGGCCTTCGCCAAGCTGCCCGCGGGCACCGTGGAGGCCCTGCTCAAGGATATTCCCAAGTTAAGGTCCATCCTCACCTATCACGTGGTCGCCGGCCGAGTGGAGGCCAAGGATGTGGTCCTACTCAGCAAGGCCACCACGGTGAATGGCCAGGACCTGGCCATTGACAGCTCCAACGGCGTCACCATCAACAATGCCAAGGTGGTGAAGGCGGACATTCAGGCCAAGAATGGCGTCATTCATGTCATCGACACGGTGCTGCTGCCCAACTAGTTCTTTGCCTGCTTCTTGAGGCCAAAGCCAAGTCGGGTTCTTGTTTTGCCTTCAAGCTGTTGTCAGGCTGTTGATCCCCCAGCCTCTTGCCTTATTCCGCCATTGAGAAGGGACCTTTCTGAAGGTCCCTTCTCGTTCAATCAGTGCGCCTAAGATTTGTCTGCTTATCGTTTTTCTGTAGATGTGCATCCAACTTGTATGCTTCCGGAAAACATTTTAACCAGACAACGATTGGCGAATGGTGCCGGCTGCCAATCACAAGAGGATTTCAATGATCATGCACCGGGGACGAAGGAGCACACGCCGGCGTATTGTCGGGACCCGTACTCAACAGAGTCCACCGGGCGTGATGCCATTGTTGTGTCTGTTACTAAGAAATTCTGAGCCGGCGCCTGGTTGGTGCTCATCTTCCAGGATCAGGAGCTGGGCATGGGGCGCAGCATGGGCATCACCTACTTGGAAGACGCCTGCCGCCTGTTGGACGGGGCTGGCCGCGAGGTTGGAGAGGCCTCTGTGGAACTCACGGGGTAGGCTCACTCTCCCAAGAGACGGTTCTGATGGAGGATGCCATGGCGGGTAAGGTGCTGATCTACGGCGGAGCCGGCGGCATCGGCTCGGCGACGGCCAGATTGCTGAGGGCCCAGGGCTATGCCCTCCACTTGGTGGGGAGGAAGGCAGAAGAGCTTCTGTCCCTTGGGGCTGAGCTGGATGCCTGCATCACGGTGGGAGACGTAAAGGATGAGGGCTTGTTCGACCAGGTGGCCAAAGAGACGGGCCCGGCCCTGGTCGGTCTGGTCTATGCAGTGGGCACTCTTCGCTTGAGGCGCCTTCAGCGTCTGTCCGAGGCAGACTTTCTGGACGACTTCTGGGTGAATGCGCTGGGGGCCGCCTTGGCCGTCCAGTCCGCCCTGCCCGCACTGAAAATGGCCCCGGGAACCGCCTCGGTGGTGTTCTATTCCAGTATCGCGGCCCTGCAGGGCTTCCCCCTGCATGCATCCATAGGCATGGCCAAGGGTGCTGTGTCCGGTTTGACCCTCTCGCTGGCCGCGGAATTGGCGCCGAAAATCCGGGTCAATGCCATCGCGCCATCTCTCACCCGCACCCCACTGGCGGAAGGGGTTATTCCGAGCGAACAGGCATCCCTGGCCCTCGCTGGGCTGCATCCCCTGCAGCGGCTGGGCACGCCTGAGGATTGCGCGGCACTGACTGCCTTTCTGGTTTCCCCGGGGGCAGACTGGATCACCGGCCAAGTCATCAGCCTGGATGGTGGCCGCTCGACCCTGCGAACCAAGAATTAGGAGCAGCAACTCACAGCAAGGGATCTGGAGTTGTTGCGAACACCACTGGGTCGCTTTGTTCCGGCAACCTGTCCAGCTGGATGGGATCCAGTTGGTGCCCCGACCGGCGGGCTTTTGTCTCCAGGTAGAACCGGTTGTGGTCATTGGGAGGAATGATGTGGGGGATTCGTCCAGCCACCTTCACGCCATGCTGGGTGAGTTGGCGGATCTTTTCCGGGTTGTTGGTGATGAGGCGCACGGACTTGATCTCCAGACTATGCAGCATGTGGGCTGCCACGGCGTAGTCCCGCTCATCATCCCGGAAGCCCAGGGCCAAGTTGGCCTCCACCGTGTCGAGTCCCTGCTCCTGCAGGGCATATGCCCGGATTTTATTCAGCAGGCCGATGCCGCGGCCCTCCTGCCGGAGGTAGAGCAGTACCCCCTGGCCGGCCCGCTGGATTGCCTTTAGGCCTTCCTGCAGCTGGTCCTGGCAATCGCATCGAAGGGAACCCATGACGTCGCCTGTCAGACATTCGGAATGCAGGCGTACCGGGACATCTTCCATGCCCACCACGTCACCGCACACCATGGCCACATGGTCCTTGGCGTCACGGTTATTCCAGAAACCCACCAAATGGAAGGTACCGGCGCGGGTGGGGAGGTTCGCCACGGCGGCAACCCGTACGCAAATTCGAGCCTCGCCAAAGCCCGCGCATTCATGGTCCTGGTCGCGCTCCACGAGCTGATCTAGCGCGTCTTTGGACATGGTCATCGTGCCTCCCAAGAAAGAATCCGCTGCGCCAAACGGCTGCCTGAGAGCCAGGCAGCTTCCACCCCACCACCGGGAGCGAAGCGGTCACCACAGATGCCGAGGGCCGATCCACCAGGAAGCTCCAACAGCATGGGCTGGGCCAACTCCGCCGAGCGGTCGCTGCGGGCCAAGCCCCAGCGATGGTACTCTACAACCTCCGGGTGGGCCGCCCAGGTTCCCAGGAGCTGGGCTGCCTCGGCCAGGATCAGGTCCGGCCATTCGGGGTCCTCGAGGTGCGTCCTGGACCAGGCTGCGTGTGCCTGAAACACCAAGGCCTGGCGCGCCGGTGCCTGGCGCTTGGTGGAATCATGTGAGATCACCTGCAGAAGGTCGGAGGTCTCCGGGAAAAGGATCTGCCAATCCGGCACAGGGGCTGCTGGCGGGTAGAGAGCTCGCGCTACCAGGCAGGCTTGGCTCCTGGCCAGCCCCAGGACTGCACGAGCCGAGGCGACCTGGGGATGCTGAGCCAAGGATTCCAGTTGGCTTGAGATCTGCTCCGGTGCCAAAGCCAGCACAACCGTTTGCGCTTCCATCTGTCGACCGTCCTCCAGAGTCAGCCGAAGGTGGTTTCCATCCAGAACCAGCCCAGCAAGCTTCGACTGCAGATGCACCTGAAGACCGCGGGAGAGATGCCGTGGGAAAGCCTGGACACCATCCCGGTAGGCCAACCGGCGTTCGCCAGGCGTGAAGGCCTCTGATTGGCAGGGCTTCCCGGTGCCCGCAACCACGAAGGGCCAGCCGGGAACCTGCTCAGAGGGGACCTCATCAAGGGCGGAGAGGAATTCCGCATGGTGGCCGTGAAAAAAGGCCACCCCAAAATCCACCGGCTGCCCCTCCATCCTTCGAGTGGCGCATCTGCCTCCCACGCCCCGGGCGCGTTCCAACACAACCACGTCTTTGCCTGCATCCGCGAGGGCTCGACTACAGGCAAGGCCCGCTACACCAGCCCCAACCACCAGCACCGGAGCTTGTTCGGCCCTTTTCATGCATTTACTTTAGCACCTGGGGACTAGGGACCACTGTTCGTTCAGTGCTTCATCCCTGAACCGCCCGTTGATGTTTTCGCAGGTGCCGGTCTGCATGGCCAGGGCATCCGGCGTGAAGTGCATGGCTCACTGATCACCTGGCCGGGTCCTTCAAGACCCTTGCCACTGCCCTACAGACGACCGGGCTGGTGGACACCCTCAAGGGCGAGGGCCCCTTCACGGTGTTCGCGCCCACAGACGAGGCCATCGCCAGCGCCCATGGCGTCATCATCAACAATGCCAAGGTGGTGAAGGCGGACCCCTCAGGGTTCGGCTGACCTCGTCGGTTGAATCTGCTCATCCCATGGGGGGATTCCCACCCTAGAATGACCCATGGAACCGCCCCGCAGCGCCTCGACCCTTGGCGACCTTGATTTGCACCTGCTGGGCGAGGGGACACATTTGCGGGCCTACGAGAAACTGGGCGCCCACCCGTGCACGGTGGACGGGCGCACGGGCGTGAGCTTCGCCGTCTGGGCGCCCAATGCCCGCTCCGTGAGTGTGGTCGGGGACTTCAATGGCTGGGACGACCGCGCCCATTCCATGGCCCAGGCGGGCCCCAACGGCTTCTGGGAGACCTTCGTGCCCGGCTTGACGACGGGCCTGCTCTACAAGTTCGAGCTGCACGGGCCCAACGGGAAACTCCTCCCCCTCAAGGCCGATCCCTACGCCTTCCGCTGCGAGCGCGCGCCGGGCACAGCCTCCATCATCCACGGCCTCCAGGCCCACGCCTGGCACGACGGCGCCTGGCTGGAGCAGCGCCGGCACACGAAGGCGCATGCAGCGCCCATCAGCATCTACGAGCTCCATCTGGGCTCCTGGCGGCGACGGCCGGACGGCTCTTTCATGAGCTACCGGGAGATCGCCGCGGACCTGGCGCCCTATGCCAGCTGGCTGGGCTTCACCCACGTGCAGCTGCTGCCCGTCACCGAACATCCCTTTGATCCCTCCTGGGGCTATCAGCCGCTGGGCATGTTCGCGCCCACCAGCCGCTTCGGCGGCCCGGAGGACTTCAAGGCCTTCGTGGACACCCTGCACCAGGCGGGGCTCGGCGTCATCCTCGACTGGGTGCCCGCCCACTTCCCGGAGGATGCCCACGGCCTGGGCAGCTTCGACGGCACCCACCTCTACGAGCACGCGGATCCCCGCCAGGGCCGTCATATGGATTGGGGCACGTTGATCTACAACTTCGGCCGCGCGGAGGTGCAGAACTACCTCATCTCCAACGCCCTCTTCTGGCTGGACCAGTTCCACGTGGACGGCCTGCGCGTGGATGCGGTGGCCTCGATGCTCTACCTCGACTACAGCCGGGAGGCGGGCCAGTGGATCCCCAACCGCCACGGGGGCCGCGAAAACCTCGAGGCGGTCGCCTTCCTCCGCCGCCTCAACGAGATGGTCTACGCCCAGTTTCCGGACACCTTCACCGTGGCCGAGGAATCCACCGCCTGGTCCGGCGTGACGCGGGCCACGGACAAGGGCGGTCTCGGCTTCGGTTTCAAGTGGGACATGGGCTGGATGCACGACACCCTGCGCTACCTGGGCGAGGGCATGATGGCCCGGCCCCACCACCACAGGGACATCACCTTCTCCATGCTCTACCACGACTCGGAGAATTACGTTCTGCCCCTCTCCCACGACGAGGTGGTGCATGGCAAGCGCAGCCTCTATGGCCGCATGCCGGGCAATGCCTGGGAGCGCATGGCGAACCTGCGCCTGCTCTACGCCTGGCTCTTCGCCCACGGCGGCAAGAAGCTGCTCTTCATGGGCGGGGAATTTGCCCAGGGGCGCGAATGGAACCACGACACCGCCCTGGATTGGGGCCTTCTGAACCAGCCTGACCACAAGGGCATCCACGACCTGGTGCGCGACCTCAACGGGCTCTACCGCCAGCACCCGGCCCTGTACGAAGGCGACTGCCAGCCCGGCGGGTTCGCCTGGATCGACTGCGGCGACCGCTTCAACAGCGTGCTTACGCTGCTGCGCAAGGCCGCGGATCCCGGCGATTTCGTAGCCATCGCCTTCAACTTCACGGCCCTGACCCAGCGCGGCTACCGGGTCGGCGTGCCCACACCCGGAACCTACTCCGAGCTGCTGAACACTGACTCCTCGTTCTACGGCGGCCGGAACGACGGCAACACAGGCCAGGTGCAGACCGAGGCCATACCTGCCCACGGGTTCCCCCAGTCCCTCAACCTCACCCTGCCGCCCCTGGCGGCGCTGTTCCTGAAACCCGGGCCACCACCGCCTCCGCCACACCGCTAGGAATCACAGAATGGAAAAACTCATTCCCAAACTGCAGAAGCTCACCCAGAACCTCTGGTGGACCTGGAAACCCGAGGTGCGGACGATCTTCCGGGACCTGGACCTGGAGCTCTACCACAAGGCCCACCAGAACCCCATGTCTGTGCTCAAGCAGATCGCCCCCGAGGCCCTGGAGAAGCGAGCCGCGGACGTCGATGTGCCCGCCCGAGTGGACCGCGCCCTGCGGCAGCTGCAGGAGTACTGCACCCCCGTCACCACTTGGGGCCTCACCCACGCAGGCGCCATGCGGTCGCGGCCCGTGGCCTACTTCTGCATGGAGTTCGGCATCCACGAATCCCTGCCCATCTATTCCGGCGGCCTGGGCATCCTCGCGGGCGACCACCTGAAGTCTGCCTCGGACCTGGGCGTGCCCCTGGTGGGTGTGGGACTCCTGTACCACGAGGGTTACACGAGCCAGGTGCTGGACGCCAACCTCTGGCAGCAGGACGTGGTGGAACCCTTCGACATCGCGGACCTGCCCCTGGTCCCCGCCGTGGATCGCCACGGCGAACCGGTGTTCGTCTCGGTGGAACTGCCCGGACGCGCGGTCCACGCCGCGGTGTTGGAAGTGCGGGTGGGTCGCATCCGCCTCATCCTGCTGGATACCCGCGTCCAGCGGAACAGTCCCGCAGACGTGGCCCTGGCCGCCCGCCTCTACGGCGGTGATCAGCGCATGCGCATCCAGCAGGAGCTGCTGCTGGGCGTGGGCGGCGCCAGGGCCTTGCGGGCGCTGGATATCTCGGCCAGCGTGTTCCACCTCAACGAGGGCCATTCCGCCTTCGCGCTGCTGGAGCGGGCGGGGCACCGCATCCAGGCGGACGGCATGGATCCCCACAAGGCCCTGCTGGAAGTGGCCTCCGCCTCGGTGTTCACCACCCATACTCCAGTGGACGCCGGCCACGATCGGTTTCCTGCCGACCTTGCGGCGGAGCACCTGCGCCCTCTGGCGGAAGAGCTGAAGCTGTCCCTCGACGAAGTGATGGGGCTGGGCCGGGTGAACCCCCACGATCACGGCTCCCCCTTCATGCCCACGGTCCTGGCGCTCAGGCTGACCCGCCGGGCCAACGGGGTCTCCGCCCTGCATGGCGTGGTGTCCAGGAAGATGTGGAACCACCTCTACCCGGGCCTGCGGGAGGAGGCGGTGCCCATCGGCCACGTCACCAATGGCGTCCACCTGCCCACCTGGTTGGCCACCGAGATGAACCACCTCTACGAGGCTCACCTGGGTGTGGACTACCACGCCTCGCTCACCCGCCCCCCCACCTGGTCGCGGATCGTGTCCGTTTCCTCGGCGGAGATCTGGGAGACCAAGCAGGTGCTGAAGGCCCGCACCATCCGCTTCATCCGGGAGCGCAGCGCTGCCACGCGCGAGCGCCTGAGCCTGCCGCCCATCGAACCGACCCCGCTGGAGCCGGACGCCCTCACCATCGGCTTTGCCCGACGCTTCGTGCCCTACAAGCGGCCCGACCTGCTCTTCACCGACCTGGACCGCCTGGACCGCCTGGTGAACAACCCGGAGCGCCCCGTGAATCTGGTCTTCTCAGGCCGGGCCCACCCGGCGGACAACACCGGCAAGGCCCTCATCCAGAAGGTGGCGCAGATCCTCGAGGATCCCCGCTTCCGCCACCGCATCGTCTTCCTCGAGAACTACAACATCCACGTGGGCCGCATGCTCTACCAGGGCATCGACGCCTGGCTGAACAACCCCCAGCGGCCTCTGGAGGCCTGCGGCACCAGCGGCATGAAGGTGGTGCTCAACGGCGGCCTGCACATCTCCGTGCGCGATGGCTGGTGGGCCGAGGCCTACGACGGCGACAACGGCTTCGCCATCGGCACTGGCGAGATCCATGCGAACCAGGCCATCCAGGATCAGCGCGATGCCGAGGACCTCTTCCGCCTGCTGGAAGAGGAAGTGGTGCCTCTGTACTACGAGAACCGCAACGCCGCCGGCGTGCCCCGCTGCTGGGTGGACCGCATCAAGAACTCCATCCGCACCCTGGCCTGGCGCTTCAACGCCGACCGCATGGTGCAGGACTACGTCGAGCACCTCTATCTGCCCGCTGCCCTCGGCAGCAGCTGCCAGATGCCCCCCCCCTGAAGATTAGACGACCTCGAGAGGGCCAGAAATGGACGCCAAGCCTGCGGCCTTTGCGCGGGCCCGCCTGGCCCTGGCCCTTTGGCTGACCGAAGCATCCACGGAGAGATGTGACAGAAAAACCACCGTTCCGTTCCACAAGAAGCCGATATTGAATACCGGGTGTCTTTCATGGTTGAACCAGTTGTCCCCCCCTCGAAGGAGAAGCGCCTTGACCTGGAACGGCGCGCCTTCCTGGATCTGATCCGCATGGCCAACACCTTGTCGGAACCGAAGGGCATCGCCCGGCAGCTGGTGGTGGTGGCCCAGTATTTGTCCGATTGTGAGGCCGTGGCCATCCGCCTGAAGGCCAGCCCGGGTTATCCCTATGTGGCCAGCCTGGGGTTCCCGGACCAGTTCCTGTCCAGCGAGGACGATCTCTGCGCCAGGGACGAGGCCGGCCACCTCTTGCGGGACGAGCATCGCAAACCCCTGCTGAGTTGCCTCTGTGGCCAGGTGCTCACAGGCCAGGTGGACCGCGCCCAGCCCTTTTTCACGGACCGGGGCAGCTTCATCACCTCCTCCACCAGCGACATCCTGGCCACACCAGCAGGCATGCAGATACTAGGGCACAGGCCCAATCGGGGTCACATCACTGGCTATGAAACCGTGGGGCTCTTTCCCATCCGGCGCGACCAGGTGACCTATGGCCTGCTCCAGTGCAACGACCGGCGGCCGGGGTGCTTCACCGTGGAGTCCATCGATCTGATGGAAAACCTGGCCGTCAGTGCCGCTCATCTGTTCCAGCTGGCCATGGCCTAGGGGTACCGAAATTCATGACATGCCCCCGGGATGAAGATGAGGTTGTATGCAGACCTCACCAGGGATGTCCCCATGGCCATGACCCCGCAGGAACTGATCCAGAACCTCGGGGACCTGCCACCTATGCCCAAGGTGGCCACCCGACTCATTCAGATCTCGACGGATTCGAACACCTCCTGCGAGGAACTGCTGGACCTCATCCGCATGGATCAGGCGCTGAGCGCGCAGGTGTTGAAGGTCGCCAATTCCGCCATGTTCGGCCGGGTGCGGGAAGTCACCACCCTGACCCAGGCGATCCTGACCCTCGGCTTTCTCACCACGCGCAGCGTGGTGTTCGCCGCCAGCCTCAAGAACCTGTTCAGCCGGGGCCCGGTGGGCGTCCAGGAGCGCATCCTCTGGGAACACGCTCTGGTGACGGCCATCACCGGCAGCGCGTTCAGCAAGTCCATGGGATTCAGTGCCACGGAGGAAGTCTTCCTGGCTGGCCTCATGCACGACATCGGCAAGAACGTGATGGCACTGAAGTTCCCCGAAGGCTACGGTGCCCTGCTCCGTCGCGTCAGCGATCAGGAAGTGGACGCCCTCACCCTGGAACTCGATGGCTTTGGCTTCGATCATGCCTCGGTGGGGGAGGCACTGCTCCGCTCCTGGAACCTTTCAGAGGCTCTCGAAACCGCAGTGCGCTGGCACCACGAACCCCGGCGAGCGGCACCGGAGCATCGCAGGCTGGTGGCACTGGTGGCCCTGGGCAACCAGGTGGCCATCGACCTCCAGATTGGCTTCGGCATGCCCGATGCCCTCGCCGGGGCCACCTGGGAGGCCATGGACATCCTCGGGCTGGACGAAAGGGCCTACCAGGACCACCGTACTGAGATTCTGGAGGCTCTGGAACGCGACAAGGCCCTCATCACCGATTTCTGAGCACGGCCCTGTTCAGGCCAAGCCCAGCCGCTTGAAGGTGCGCTTCTTCCCATCCTCCACTTCGGGCTGGTCGAAGGGATCGACGCCAAGGGCGAAGCCGAGGATCCCGGTGATGGCCTGCCAGGCCATCATGAAGGCGCCCACCTCCTGCTCGCTGAGCGAGGGCATGGACCAGCGCAATACGGGCACACCGGCGGCTTCCAGGGCCTCGGAAGTGCCTTCCGCCTGGGCCCGGAGGATGTCGGCGCCCTGGAGCCCCGCGAGGCCCGGGTAGGGTGAGCCTGGAGGGGGATCCAACCGTTCCGGTGCGGCGGCCCCGTCCACAGAAAGCACGATCACGCCGAGGTTCCGGGGGCCCGCCATCCAGCGCTGCAGTTGGCTGTGCTGATCCACGGGCCCCACGGCGCGGATGGGCGTGAAGCCCTTGCGGGTGCCGTCCTTCGCCACCTTGCCCAGGGATTCCGCGATGAGCTGCACCCACCAGGCCGACAGGTTGTCCAGGCGCATGGCGTAGGGCATGAGCACCCACTCGGTGATGCCCTGCTGGTGCGCGTCCAGCAGCAGCGCCACGGTGGCGGCGACGCGGTCGCACCAGGGACCCTGGTTTGCGTCCAACTGGGCGAGGACCTCGCGGCCACCCCGCAGGAAGGCCGCGGCGTCCCGGCCCATCCAGGCCAGGGGCAGGGTGCCGATGGGCGTGAAGGCCGAGAAGCGGCCACCTACTTCCACGGGAATCGGGAGGATCTGGCAGCCGTTGGCCCGGCCCCAGGTGGCCAGCGGGTTCGCGTCGTCCTGGGTGACGAGGACCGGCGCGGCGAGGTTCCCGAAGCCAGGCAGGGCGCGCAGCCGGGCGATCCAGGTCCAGAGTTCGAGGGTCTTGCCACTTTTGGAGGCGAAGGCCAGCTGATCCCCTGGCAGAAGGCGGAAGTCGGGGACAGGTTCCGGCGACGCCAGAGGGACCCAATTCCGGATGGCCTGCTCGTTCCCGAAGGCCCTAACCAGCGTCTCCGAAGGCAGGAGGGAGCCGCCGATGCCGCACCAAAGCAGGCGCCTGGCGGGATCGAGCGCCGGGAGGGCCGGTTCCGCCACCTTCGTCCAGCCCCCCATGGGGTGAGTCTCAACTGCGTGCCAGTGAGTGCGGATGTCCATGTCAGTGGCCCTTTGCAGGAATGGTCGCATAGAGGTCGAGATAGGCCCTGGCCGGGCCCTCCCAGCCGAATTCCAACCGCATGCCCTGCCGCTGGAGTTGCCGCCAAGTGGCCGGGTCTTGGAACAGGGCCAGGGTGCGGTTGATGGCCTCGCCCAGCGCCCAACCGTTGGCCGTGTCGAACACGATGCCGGTGGCGGTGCCGTCCGCCAATGTCTCCGGGGTGGCGCCGACGACGGTATCGGCCAGTCCCCCGGTGCGCCGCACCAGAGGCAGGGCGCCATAGGCCTGGGCATACAGCTGCGTGAGGCCACAGGGCTCCTGGCGCGAGGGGACCAGCATCACGTCCGCCGCTGCGAAGGCGCGGTGGGCCAGGGCCTCGTCATAGCCGATAAACACGGCCACCCGGCCGGGGTGACGCTGGGCCACCTGGCGGAAGGCCCCCTCGGCGTGGAAATCTCCGGTGCCGAGCACGGCCAGCTGGGCGCCCGAGGCCACCAGATGATCCACGTTGTCCAAGACAAGGTCGAGGCCCTTGAGCGGGTCCAGGCGGGAGACCGCCACGAAGATAGGCGCCGCCGGATCCTCCTGGAGCCCCATGCGGCACTGGAAATCCGGGCGGTTTGGCGCCCGGCGGGACGGGTGCTTGAGGTCGTAGCGGCTGACAATGTGCGGGTCCCGCGCGGGGTTCCAGACTTCCCGGTCCACGCCGTTGAGGATCCCGCTCAGGCTATCGTGCCGGTGGGCCAGCAGACCCTCCAGGCCATGCCCCCCGGCCAGCTGGATCTCCTGGGCATAAGTGGGGCTCACGGTACTGAGGCGATCCGCCAGCTGCAGACCGGCTTTCAGGAAGCCGATGTCACCATGGAATTCGACGCCCTGAGGCGTGAAGGCATACCGCGGCAGCTGCAGGTCATAGAGCAGCGAGGCCGGAAAGCGCCCCTGGAAGGCGATGTTGTGGATGGTCATCACGGTGCCGGGCCGCGGGCCATCGCCGTAGGCCACATAGGCCGGCATGAGCCCCGTGGGCCAGTCGTGCCCGTGGAGGACCTGGGGCCTCCAGCCCTGACCGTCTCCGGACCGACCCAGGTGGGCGGCCGCCCAGGCCAGGCCTGCGAAGCGGCGGGCGAGATCCTCCGGATGGCCGTAGGGGCTGCCGGTCCGATCGAAGAAGGCCGGCTGGTCGAGCAGGTACAGGGGCAGCCCCGGGGCCTCGGCGCGCAGGATGCGGGCCGGTCCGCCCCCCATAAGATCCGGAAAGGCAGCCACCTCGCCCTGGATCTCCACCGCGTCGCGAAGGGCCGGGTACGCCGGAATCAGCATGCGGACATCGGCACCGAGGGCGCGCATGGCCCGGGGCAGGGCCGCCATTACATCGCCCAGTCCACCAGTCTTGACATAGGGGAACAACTCAGAAGCAACGAACAGGATTTGCAAAATCTAAGGCTCCAGCTGATCAAGCATGCGCTGGGATATAAGGGTGATGCCACTCTCGGCGCGATAGAAGCGGCGAGCGTCCTCCTCGGGATCCTCGCCCACGACCAGGCCTTCGGGGATGTGGCAGTCCCGGGCCACAATGCAGCGGCGCAGCCGGGCATGGCGGCCAATGTCGCAGTCCGGCAGCACCATCACGCCATCCAGGCGGGCGTGGGAATGGACGAAGACCCGGCTGGAGAGCAGGGAGTGATGCACGTGAGCGCCGGAGATGACACAGCCGCCGGAGACCAGGCTGGAGAGGGCCACCCCATTGCGCATCTCACCTGCATGGACGAATTTCGCCGGGGGCAGCTGCTCCTGGTGGGTGGTAATGGGCCAGGCTTCGTCGTAGAGGTTGAGGGCGGGCAGCACGTTGGTGAGGTCCATGTTGGCCTCCCAGTACGAGTCCACGCTACCCACGTCCCGCCAGTAGGGTTCCGGGTGTCCCGCATTCGGAATGCAGCTGCTTTCAAACCGATGGGCGAAAACCCGGCTCTCGGCCACGATCTTGGGAATGATGTCCTTGCCGAAGTCGTGGCCTGAGTTCGGATCCTCGGCGTCGCGGGTCAGTTCCCTGTAGAGAAAATCCGCGTTGAAGAGGTAGATGCCCATGGAGGCGAAGGCGCGGTCGGGCTTCCCGGGAATCGCTGGCGGATCCTCTGGCTTCTCCACGAAGGACACGATGCGGTCCGAGACGTCCACCTGGGCGATGCCGAAGCCCCGCGCCGCGTCCCGGGGCACTTCCAGGCAGGCGATGGTCAGGTCCGCCTGGTTCTCCAGGTGATCCTTGAGGAACAGCTTGTAGTCCATGCGGTAGATGTGATCGCCCGCGAGGATCAACACGTTCTTGGGTTTGGCCGACTGGATGTTGCTGAGGTTCTGGTAGACAGCGTCCGCCGTACCGCTGTACCAGGCGTTCTTGTCAAAGCTCTGCTGGGCCGGCAGCACGTGGACGTACTCGTTCAGCTTGCCGGCCAGGAAGGTCCAGCCGAACTGGAGGTGTTCCAGCAGGCGGTGCGAGTTGTACTGCGTGAGCACCATGATCCGGCGGAAGCCTGAGTTCACGCAGTTCGACAGCGTGAAATCGATGATGCGGTACTTGCCACCGAAATCGAGGCCGGGCTTGGAGTAGTGGTCCGTCAGATCCATCAGGCGCTTTCCGCGCCCGCCCGCCATTACCAAGGCGATGGTGTGCCGTGGAGACAGTCGCGGTTCCAAGATCGGTTGCATGGTGTGCCTCGGGGGACTCTGAGTGAAATGATAGCCACGCCGAGGTAGACCCTCCTAGTGCTGTGACCAACCTCCCGGTCGGCCTTCCGCGTGCAGCGCCCCAGCCAGTTCCAGCAGGAACTGGCTTCTCTGCACCACCTGAAACCCATAGCCCAGCAGCCCCTCGTGGGGCAGCTGGCCATCCAGCATCGTGAAGCCCCAGGCGGACAGGCGTTCCTCCAGAGCGCAGAGGGCCGCACGGCTGGCTTCGGGTTCCAGGCTGAACATGCTCTCGCCGAAGAAGGCGCCACCCAGCGAGACGCCGTAGAGGCCACCCCGCAACTCCCCGTCGCGCCAGGCCTCCACGCTGTGGGCGTGGCCCGCCCGGTGCAGCGCGACATAGGCTGCGCGCATGTCTGCCGTGATCCAGGTGCCCTCCTGGCCGGGCCGCGGCACCTTGGAACAGTACCCGATGACCGCCTCGAAGGCGGTGTCCAGGCGGATCTCGAAGGGACGCTGCCGCAGGTGTCGGCGCGCGCGCGCCGACAGGTGCAGGTGACCCAGCTGCAGCAGGGCCCGCTCCGGCGGCGACCACCAGAGGAGCGGGTCGCCTTCGCCGTACCAGGGGAAGATGCCGCTGCGGTAAGCCAGCAGGAGGCGGGGCACAGAGAGGTCGCCGCCGATGGCCAGGAGGCCATCCTCGGCCAGTTCCGGATCTGGGAAGACCAGCTGCTTCGTCAGCCGAAAGACAGGCACAGCCGGCCGTCCTTGAGGTCCACGGTGGCCTGGCCGCCCTTCACCAGGGGCCCGAAGAGCAATGCCTCCGCCAGGGGCCGCCGCAGTTCGCGCTCGATGAGCCGCGCCATGGGCCGGGCCCCGAAGGCCGGCTCGTAGCCCTTCTCCGCCAGCCAGGCCTTGGCCTCCGCCGTGCAGGTGAGGGTGACGCCCTTCTCGGCCAACTGGGCTTCCAGTTCCCGCAGATGCTTGTCCGCCACGCGGATCATCTCGGGCCGGCCCAGGGGGGCGAACTGGAGAATGGCGTCGAGGCGATTGCGGAACTCGGGGCTGAAGGCCTTCTCGATGGCGCCCCTGGCCGAGCGTCGTGCGCCAGCCTCGGCGAAGCCCACTTGCCGGGCCGCCAGCTCCCGGGCCCCCACGTTGGTGGTCATGACGATCACCGTATGGCGGAAGTCGGCACTGCGCCCGTGGCTATCCGTAAGCGCGGCATGGTCCAGCACCTGCAGCAGCACGCCGAAGAGATCCGGGTGGGCCTTCTCCAGCTCGTCCAGTAGCAACACGGCGTGAGGCTGCTTCCGGATGGCGTCCGTGAGCAGGCCGCCCTCCTCATAGCCCACGTAGCCCGGCGGGGCGCCGATGAGTCGGGCCACCGCGTGCTTCTCCTGGTACTCGCTCATGTCGAAGCGCAGGAAGGCGATGCCCAGGGCCTTGGCCAACTGCTTGGACAGTTCAGTCTTGCCCACGCCCGTAGGCCCCGCGAAGAGGAAGCATCCCATGGGCTTCAGGGGATCCCGCAGCCCCGATCTCGCCAACTTGATGGCGCTGGCCACGGCCTCGCAGGCCGGGTCCTGGCCGAAAATCTGCGCCCGCAGCGTGGCTTCGAGCGTAGCCAGGGCCTCCCGGTCATCGGCACTCACCGACGTCACCGGCACCCGGGCCATGCGAGCCACCACGGCCTCGATCTCCTCGGCACCGATGCGTTTGGCCCGGGATTTCTTCGGCAGCAGCTTCTGGGCGGCGCCGGCCTCGTCCACCACGTCCAGGGCGCTGTCCGGCAGGCGCCGGTCCGGCAGGTGCTTGGCGGCGAGGCGCACCGCGGCCTCCAACCCCTCGGCGGAGTAGGTCACGCCGTGGTGCTTCTCATAGGCCGCCTGCAATCCCTGGAGCACGCCCAGGGCGTCCTCGGTGGAAGGCTCGTTTACCTCCACCACCTGGAAGCGCCGGGAAAGGGCGCGGTCCCGGTCCAGGGAACCCTTCAGATCCTGGAAGGTGGTGGCGCCGATGCAGCGGAGTTCCCCCGAGGCCAAGGCCGGTTTCAGCAGGTTGGCGGCGTCCATGGCGCCGCCCCCGGTGGCGCCCGCCCCGACCAGGGTGTGGAGCTCGTCCACGAAGAGGATGGCTCCGGGTTGTTCCTCCAGAGCCTTCAGCACGGCCTTGAGGCGCTCCTCGAAGTCGCCGCGGTAGCGACTCCCCGCCAGCAGGGCGCCGAGGTCCAGGGCGAAGATCCGCGCGGCCTTCAGGGGTTCGGGAACGTTGCCCTCGTGGATGCGGCGGGCCAGCCCCTCCACGATGGCGGTCTTGCCCACG
>JBBRZL010000029.1:0-26982 GCA_038236735.1 Holophagales bacterium
GCAGATACCGTGGGAGAAGTCGACCTCGGAGTGATCGCTGATGTAGTGCTCCAGCTGGTTCCAGTAGCCCTTGTCATCCCGGATCTTCTTGCAGGAGGCGCAGATCGGCAGCAGGCCGGAGAGCTGCTTCACCCGCCCGAGGGCATCCGTGAGTTCCCCGTTCCGATCCCGTAGCTCCTCGGTGCGCTCGGCCACCAAGGCTTCCAGGGCCACCTTGCTCCTGGCCAGGCTGGCGACCCTCAGGCGGACGATGAGCCAGACCAGGCCCATACCGGCGAGGCCCCACAGCAGGCCTGCCCACCAGGTGCGCCACCAGGGCGGCAGGACCCGGAAGGACAGGCTGACGACGGGACCGAAGTCGCCATCGGGCTGGGCGGCCCGGGCCTCGAAGCGGTAGGTGCCGCCCGGGAGAGACTGGTAGCGCGTCAGGGGTGCGTCGAGGTCCCGCCAGGCCTTTTCCAGGCCCACCAGGCGGACTTGGGTCCGCAGTTGCCCTTCGTGCCGGTAGCTGGGCACCGCCACGCGGAAGGCGAGGCTGGCTTCACCGGAGCCCACGGGCCCGATAGAGGCGCAAGGGGCCTCCAGCCGCTGATCGCCCTTCAGCAGGTACAGGATGTGGGCCCGGGGCGCCGGTAGGGGCGGCTGCGGGTCGCCCGTCTCATAGCGGACGAGGCCCGCTGAGGTGCCCACCCACACGCGGTCCCGCTCGGCGAGCAGCGAGAACAGGTCACAGTCCTCGTTGACCATTCCCTCGCGGCGCCCCACGTGAATCCGGGTGTCGAGGCAGTCCAGCCCCGAGTCCGTGCTGGCCCAGGTGCGCCCCTGCGGGTCCACTTCCACGGCATAGACGACATCGGATCGGAGTCCCGGCCCCGCCCGGCGCTGTTCGAGCACGCTGAGCCGGTCGCCATCGATGCGGATCCGCAGGAGGCCCTGCGGTTCGTTGAAATGCACCCAGGCGCTGCCATCCGGCAGGAAGGCCAGGCCGTAGAGGCCGTAGGGCGGGAGCCCGTCTGCTGCAGAGAAGAGGCGCCAGGCGCCAGACTTGCTGCGGACGTAGAGGCCGCGGCTTGATGCGGCCCAGAGGCGGCCCGCGCGGTCCTCGCGGATCTGGAACACGCCGAGGTGGCCGGAGGGGGTCTCCGGGCCCACTTCCTGCACCAGCCGGCGCCGGACACCATCCCAGCGGAGAATGCCCTGGTGCCCATGGCCGATCCAGACTCGACCCAGGGAATCCGTCATGACCGTGTTCAAGCCGGTGCCCAGTTCGCCCAGGGGTGCCACGCTGGCTCTGGTGGCACCAGGGGCGAGCCAGAGCGTCGGCCCCAGAGTGCCCACCATCCAGAGTCGGCCCGTTCGGTCGAAGGAAAGCGATTTCACCCGGTGGCCTTCCGTTCCGTTTATCCGTGCGACGCCAGAGGCACTCAAGCGGGCCAGGCCGTCATCGGTGCCGGCCAGCAGGTCCCCATTCCGCTCCCGCAGCATGGACCAGACGATCCCCCCGGATGCACCCGTGATTAGAGGGTGGTTCCACACCCGATCATTCCCCTGGAGCCGGGCGAGGACGGCGCCCAGAATCCAGAAGCCGCCCTCACGATCGCGGAAGGCTTGACGCACCCAGCGCATGGGCAGACCAGTCTCGGTATCCAGCCGGGTGGCCTGGGCCCCGTCCAGGTGCAGCGCGCCCTGCCGGGTGGGGAGCCAGAGGGAGCCGTCCCGATCCCGGAAAAAGGTGCCGTAGGGCATGACGGGCGCCTGCAGCAGCCGGGACTGATCCGTGAACGCGTTCGCCCCGGGTTCCTTCATGACCAGTTCCCGCCCAGTGCAGACCCAAAGGCGCCCGGCGCCGTCTTCCCCCACCAGGTTCACGCCGGAGCGGGGCAGGCCCTGGGCCGGGAACCAGGACCGGATGGAGCCCTCCGCGTGGAGGGTGAAGAGGCCGCGAGCGCTGCCCACGTGCATGGCTCCGGCGCAACCACTGGCTACCGTGAGGACCTGGCCCATGGCGGTGTAGGAATGGGGCCGGAAGACCCGTTCCTGCCCCTCCACGAAGAGGCCACGACTGGTGGCTGCCCACAAGAGCCCGGAGGCATCGAGGGCCATGGCGCTGAGCCCGGCCACCGGGGCCAGGGACTCGAACCGGGCGGGTTCAAAGCGCCCATTCTGGAACCGGGCGAGGCCCTGGGCCGTGGACACCCACAGGCCCCCTTCCGGGATGGCCAGCAGCCGGTCAACGTAGTCCGAAGGCAGGCCATCTTTCCGGGTCCACCGGGTGTAATGCCCCCCTTCGTAGCGGAGGAGTCCATTGCCGGTGCCCAGCCAGATGAAGCCATCGGCATCCTGGGCCAGACAGGTGATGCCGCCATTGGGCAGGCCCTGATCCGGGCCGAGCACTTCGAAGGGGCGATGCCAGCCTTCTGTGGCAGAGGCTCCCCAGGCCAGGCAGACGACCAGAGCCGCGACCACGATCCGCCGAACCTTCACGGGGACTCCTTCCTCCCCATCTCATCGGCCAATCCGGGCGAAGGCTGATTCCAATTGTCTTTGCCGGATTCTTACCGATCAGTCCTTGCCCAGCACGCGCCGGTACAGGGCCTCGTACTGATCCACCACAGGGCCTTCGGCAAAGGTGCCCAGGGCCCGCTCCCGGGCGGACTCGCCCATGGTGAGGCGCAGGTCTTCATCCCGCAGGAGCTTCACCACGTCGGCGGCCATGGCGTCCACATCCCCCAGGCTCTCCAGGTAGCCATCGACGCCGTGGCGCACCACCTCGGGCAGCCCCCCCACCCGGGTGGCGATGACCGGCACGCCATGGCCCATGGCCTCCAGGGCCGCCAAGCCGAAGCTTTCGGTGGCGCTGGGTAGCAGGAAGAGATCCGTGCAGGCCAGCACGGTGTCGATGTCCAGCTGCTTGCCTGTGAAGCGCACCTCCGCGGCGAAACCCCGGTCCCGGCAGAAGGCCTCGGCCTCCATGCGGTCCGGGCCGTCGCCCACCATGACCAGGCGCGCCGGGACCTCCGTGCGCACCTGTTCGAAGACCTGGAGCACGTCCATGACCCGCTTCACCGGGCGGAAATTGGAGATGTGGGTGAGGACGAAGGCGGCCTTGGGCGCCAACCAGGCGCGGCAATCCGGGCGCTCCTGGCCGGGTGGTTCCACGAAGTTGCCGATGACGTCGATGGCCCGGTCCACGCCGAAGGTGCGGATGGTCTCCTGCCGGAGGTACTCGGAGACCGCCGTGACGCCATCGCTCTCCCGGATGGCCATCTTCACCATGGGGAGGTAGCTGGGGTCGCTGCCCACCACAGTGATGTCCGTGCCGTGGAGCGTGGTCACCACCTTCAGGCCGGGAATGGCCATCCGGGCCAGCAGGGCCGCCATGGCGTGGGGAATGGCATAGTGGGCGTGCATGATGTCCAGGCCATGGTGCTCGGCCACATCGGCCATTTTCGAGCCCAGGGCGATGGAATAGGGGGCGTCCTCGAAGAGGGGGTAGGGACTGGCGCGCACCTCGTGGAAAGTGATGCGGTCCTCGAAACCCACCAGGCGCGGCGGGAGGCTGGGGCTGAGGATGTGCACTTCGTGGCCCCGGGCCGCGAGCGCCTTGCCCACTTCGGTCGCCACGACGCCCGAGCCGCCGAAGGTGCTGTAACAGGAGATGCCAATGCGCATGTAGTTCCCTCGCTCCCCGTTATGATGATCAGGTTCCCGGGATCCTGACCATGCCTCTTCTCGTTGCCATCGCCTACTACGCGCTTGATGCCATCATCTACCTGCTGCTGGCCGTGGCCATCCTCTCCTGGTTCCCCATCGATCCACGGAACAAGTGGATCCGCCTGCTGCATTCGGTCACGGATCCGATCCTCCATCCCATCCGGGCCCTGGTGCCGCCCATCGGCGGCTTCAGCCTGGACATCCTCATTGCGGTGTTGCTGCTCGGCATCCTCCAGCGGGTCCTGCACCAGGCAATCAATTCCTGAGCCAGAGAGGCCTTTCCATGAAATACACCCCCCTCGACATCCAGCGCCGGGAATTCGAAAAGGTCTTCCGGGGCCTCGAGGAATCCGAGGTCCGCACCTTTCTCCACGAGATCGCCGGGGAATGGGAGGAAGTGCTGGCCGAGAACCAGAAGCTGAAGGAGGAGATCCTCGACAACCGGGAGCGCCTCCGCCAGTACCAGGACCAGGACCGCATCTTCCGAGAGACCCTGCTGCAGGCCCAGCGCACCCGTGAGGACGTGCTGGATGGCGCCAGCCGGGAGAAGGAACTCATCATCCGGGAAGCCCAGTACAAAGCCGAAGAGGCCATCCGGGAGGCCCAGCAGCACGTGGTGGAGATGGAAGTCCAACTGCGCAGCCTGAAGATGGAGCGGCTGAAGTTCCTGCGGGACGTGGAGGCCCTCATGGACCGCACCCGCCGCCACTTGCAGGATGAGGCGCCGGACATCTACATGGCCGCCGCGCCTACCCTGAATCTGGAAGGGCTGGACCTGAGCGCGCTCGAAGACGTGACCCTGCCCCCGCGACGATCAGGCGCCACTGGTTAGCCCTTCGGAGTGCCCATGCCCGCCCCCTCTTCCGCCACAGCCGTCATCTTGCATTCACTCCGGAGCCCCATCGGGAAGTTCCAGGGCGCCCTGGCGCCGCTGGCCGCGCCGGACCTGGCCGCCCAGGTGGTGCGGGCCCTGCTGGCCGCCGTGCCCGGTGCCGCCCCCACAGAGGCCATCTTCGGCAACGTGGTGAGCGCGGGCCTCGGCCAGGCCCCGGCGCGCCAGGCGGCGCTGCGGGGCGGCCTGCCCGCCAGCGTGTCGGCCCTCACCATCAACAAGGTCTGCGGCAGCGGCCTCAAGGCCATTCAGCTGGCGGCCAACGCCGTGCGCCTGGGCGACCATGAGGTGGTGCTGGCGGGCGGCATGGAATCCATGTCCAACGTGCCCTACCTGCTGCCCAAGCTCCGGACGGGCGCTCGCATGGGCCACACCGAAGCCCTGGACGCCATGGTCCTCGATGGCCTCTGGTGCGCCATGACCGATCAGCACATGGGGCACACCGGCGAGCTGGTGGCCGAGAAGTACGGCATCAGCCGCGCGGCCCAGGACGCCTGGGCGGCAGACAGCCACCGCAAGGCCCTGGCAGCCATGCAGGCCGGCGCCTTCAAGGCCGAGATCATACCCATCGTGGTGCCCGGCAAGAAGGGCGACGTGCTGGTCAGCGAAGACGAAGGCCCTCGGGCCGACTGCACCACGGAATCCCTGGCCAGGCTGCGCCCTGCTTTTAAGAAGGACGGCACCGTCACCGCCGGTAACGCGCCCAGCGTGAACGATGCTGCCGCTGCCGCCCTGATTAGCACGGAAGCCTACGCCAGGGCCCATGGCCTGCCCATCCAGGCGCGCATCCTCGGCACGGCCACGGCGGGGCTCGCCCCGGAATGGGTGCTCATGGCGCCGGTTGAAGCCATCCGCAAGCTGCTGGCCCAGGTGGGCTGGAGCACTGGGGACGTGGACCTCTGGGAGATCAACGAGGCCTTCGCGGTGCAGCTGGTGGCCACCATGCAGGAGCTGCAGCTGCCCCCCGATCGCATCAACGTCCACGGCGGCGCCGTGGCCCTGGGGCACCCCATCGGCGCCTCCGGCGCCCGGGTGATGGTGACTTTGCTCCATGCACTGACGCGCCTGGAGAAGCAGCGTGGTGTCGCCGCGCTGTGCCTGGGCGGTGGCAATGCCATCGCCATGGCCGTGGAACGGGTCTGATACGGCGGCGAAGCCGCCTTAACCAAGAAACAGGCCCGGCATGCCGGGCCTGTTTCTTGGCCTGAAAGGTTGCCTAGAAGCTGTACCGCACCGCGGCACCGAACATGTTGATGCTGGCAACGATGGTGCCATACAGGTTGCCGCGGGTGGTGTTGGTGTCCGAGGTGGTCCCAGTGGTGAGCGCCATCTTGCCGTCGGTGATGAAGAGGTGGGTGTACCCGAAATCGACGGAGGTCTTCTTCGAGAAGGCGTAGCTTCCGCCGAAGGAAACCCACTTGCGATCATTGTCAGGGATGCGGGGGGTGCGATGCGCCTCATCCACGGCGCTGGAGTCGTAGGCGAGACCCGCACGGAAGGTCCAGGCCTGGTCGAACCTCCAGGTGCCGCCGATGGAAACGAAGGTGGTGTTCTTCCAGCTTTCGTCGGTCACGCTGTCCGGCGCACCCGTATCGAACTTCAGGCGGAGTTCCTTGAAGCGGGACCAGGTGGACTGGGAGACCTCAGCGGCGATGGAGAAGGTGGGGCTGACCTTGTAGTCGATGCCCAGCGACGTGGTGGCAGGCAGGGCGAGCTCCGCCGTGCCCCCGCCGTTCCTGAGGCCGGCTCCCTGCAAGGCGGCCAGATCCGTGGCCGGCATGGTCGCGGGGTAGGTGAAGGTCGCGTCGCCCTTGAGCGTCATGGTCATGGCCGCGTTGTAGTTCAGGCCGATCTTCAGGTTCTGGTTCTCGTAGGTCATGCCGACCTTGTAGCCATAGCCCCAGGCGCCGCCCTTCATCCCAGCCGTGCCGTCCCAGGCACCGGGAATGGCGAAGCCGGGGAGTGGAACCCCCCCCAGGACTTGAGGTACGCCCATGGCGATATTAGCGACCAAACTATTGCCGCCTGGGTAGAGAGGCGTGGTTGGCACATTAGCAGGGGGGGCCGCCAACCCACTACCCACCTTCAAAGCGAGCGCCGTGCCGTAGTCCAGGGCACTACTGATCTCGGCGTCGGCCCGGCGGGCGATGAAGGCCACACCGAAGGAGAACTCAGGCGACACACGGTAGGCGATGGCCGGGGCGATATCGATGGTCTTGAGGTCGGTCTTCAGGGCATGGTAGCGGCCGATCCAGTTGGCGTCGTACTCGGTGGCCAGGCCGAAGGGCACGTTCAGGCCCAGCCCGACCTTCAGGTCCTTGTTCACGCTGTACATCACGTTGAATTCGGGGAGCACGGCGGAAACGGCGGCATTGGGATGGCTGGATGAGCCTGAGATGGGGCTCAGCGGAGCACCCCCGACCGGGGCCACGTTGAAACCGAGCCCCTGGAGGATGGGCGTGCGGGTGGCCGTGGCGCCCTCGATCTTGGCGTTCAGGCTAAGAAGGGTGCCGCCGAAGGACATCTGCCAGCCATCGAACTGGGTCATCACCGCCGGGTTGAAATACATGGCGGTGATATCGCCCCCCCCGGCACTAACCCCGGCGAAGGCATTGCCCAGAGCCAGGGGGCTCTGCTCACGCAGCTGGAAGCCGCTGGCCTGGGCCTGGGGCGCCAGCGCACTGGCGGCGACGAGGGTGAGCGCGGTAAGGGTGAGGCGCGAACGATGACTCATAGGGGCATAACTCCTGACCCGGATTCCGGGGTGAGTGGCTGTCTCCAGCCGTTTCCGTAGGGATGATGATGGACCACGATACCAAATCGGCACCGTCCTGCAACCACTCCCGGAAGACCTGTCATGCACGAGTCATTCACGATCTATTCATCGCTAACCATTCGCCCCCCAAGAGCTTCGCGGAAGGCGCAGCCTTCGGCCAGTTCCTGGACGAGGGCCGAGCCGATCACGGGCGTGGCGCCCAGGGCCCGGATGGCCTTCAGGCTGCGCGAATCAGAGAGCCCGAAGCCGACGGCCAAGGGTCGATCCGTGATGCTTTGCAGGTCACCGACTCTGCCACTGACTGGGCCGAGATCCATGCCCTGCCCGGTGCCGGTGACGCCCAGGCGCGCCACGACGTAGGCGAAGCGCCGGGCGAAGGGGGCGGCGCTTCCGGGATCCGGGCGGTCGGCCAGGATCCGGCGCGCCCGGTCGAGGGTAGTGGTGGGCGCCAGCAGCGGCACCATCGGATAGCCCGCGGTACGAAGGTCTGCTTCTAATTCAGGTTCCTCGCCGAAGGGCAGGTCCACCACCAGCAGGGCCTTGACGGGCGTGGACCTGAGCAAAATCTTCAACCGCTCTGCACCGATCTGGAGCAGCGGGTTCAGGTAGGTGAAGAGGACGATGTCCGGACTGTCCTGCAGGCCCGCCAGGCCTTCCAGCACCCGCAGCGGCGTGGCACCGCGGGCGATGGCGCGGTGCGCGGCGGCCTGCAGTACGGGGCCGTCCGCGATGGGATCCGAATGGGGCAGACCCAGCTCGATGGCCTCGAGCCCCAAGGCTTTCGCCTCGGCAAGCAGATCCGGCAGGGCCTCCAGGGAAGGATCACCGGCCATGAGGAAGGGAAGGAGAGGGTTCATTGAAAATCCCTAGAGAAAAGCGCTGGTCGCGGAAACCGCGAAAGACTCGCGGAAGGCAAGGAAGAAGACTGGGACCCCGGTTCCGAGACCACGGCCCTTTCCGCGTCCTCCGTGGACTTCTGCGCCTTCCGCGACCAGCCAGCAGGAGGGTCTACTCATCCTAGATCCCCAGCCGCGACTGGTAGGTGGACAGGTCCTTGTCGCCGCGGCCGCTGAGGCCCAACAGCACCGTGGCGACGCCTTCGGCCACGAGGGCGGGCAGCAGGGCCAGGGCGTGGCTGCTCTCCAGGGCGGGCAGGATGCCTTCGGCTTCGCAGAGCAGGCGTGCGGCCGAGAGCGCCTCGTCGTCGGAGGCGCGGCGCACTTCCACCTGGCCGTCCAGCGCCAGGGCCGCCAGTTCCGGACCCAGGGCCGGGTAGTCCAGTCCTGCGCTGATGCTGGCGGTTTCGGCCGTGTGGCCGTGCTCATCCTGGAGCAGGAGTGTCTTGCAGCCGTGCAACACGCCCGTACGACCCCCGTCAAGCCGCGCCGCGTGTTCGCCCAGGGCGGCGCCATGACCACCTGCTTCGACCGCGACCCGGCGCAGATCATCATCCAGGAAAGGCACCAGCAGGCCCAGGCCATTGCTGCCCCCGCCCGCGCAGGCGAGCACCACCTCCGGCAGGGAGCCGGCCTGCTCCAGCACCTGGAGGCGTGCTTCCTCTCCGATGACCGTCTGGAAGCTGCGCACCAGCGTCGGGAAAGGATGGGGACCCAGAGCGGAGCCGAGGATGTAATGGGCCCGGTCGCAGTGGCCCGCCCAGGCGCGCAGGGCTTCATTCACGGCTTCTTTGAGGGTGCCCTGCCCCGCTGCCACGGGCACGACTTTCGCCCCGAAGAGCTTCATGCGGGCGACGTTGGGCGCCTGTCTGGCCATGTCCGTGACGCCCATGTAGACCGTGCAGGCCAGGCCCAGCCGCGCGCAGGCCGCCGCGGTGGCCACGCCGTGCTGCCCAGCGCCGGTTTCCGCGATGATCTCCGTCTTGCCCATGCGCCGGGCCAGGATGGCCTGGGCCAGCGCGTTATTGATCTTGTGGGCGCCGGTGTGGGTGAGATCCTCCCGCTTCAGGTAGAGCGCCTGCAGGCCCAGCTTCGCCGCGAGCCGGGGCGCCGGGGTGAGCGGTGTGGGCCGGCCCACGAAGTGGCGCAGCTCGCCCTTCAATTCCGCGATGAAAGCTGGATCCGCCAGGGCGGCGCGGAAGGCCGCCTCCAGATCCAGGAGCGGCTGCATGAGGGTTTCCGGTGCGTAGCAGCCGCCCAGGGACTGGGCGCCGAAGCGCGAGGGGAGCGTGAATCCTTGGGTCATGCGGACTCCAGTTCGTGGGCGGTACGGATGAAGGCAGCCACCTTCGCGGGATCCTTGCGGCCTGGCGAAGCCTCAAGGCGGCTGGCCGCATCCACCCCGCAGCAGCGGGATCGGGCTGCCTCTGGAAGGGCCGCCAGGCGGCCTCGCAGGGTCGTGGCATCCAGGCCACCCGCCAGCAGGAAAGGGCCAGGCGGCGGAAAGACCATGGCATGTCCCTGCCCCGAGCCCCCAGCCACGCCAGTGACCTTCGCACTGGGCTCCCACAGATACAGATCTGCGCTCAGCGGGAGTTGGCCTGGCTCATCGGCCCAGGGCAGCAGGACATAGAGACCCGCCAGTTGAAGCAGGTGGATGCCTGCTGCCCGCGTGGCCGTGGGGAGATAGGGTTGCACTTTCTTGAAGCCGTAGCGTTGGGCTGTGCCCAGGATCGCCTCCGCGCGCTCCGCCACCTGGACCAACACGGCCCGCTCCAGGTAGGGCATGGCCACGGCCAGTTCGTCGCAGTGCCTCGGACTCAGGGGATGCGACACAAAGCCAAGCAGGTCGGCACCCTGGGCTGCGGCAAAGGCCGCGTCCTCGGCGTGGACCAGGCCACAGACTTTTGCGAGGAGGCTCAATGAACCTCCGCGCGCAGGCCCACCAGAATGCGGTAGAGGAAGTCCCGGGGATCGGCGCTGCGCATGAGGGCCTCGCCGATGAGCACGGCGTCGAAGCCGGCCCGTAGGGCGGCCCGGGCTTCTTCCGGCGTAGCCAGGCCCGATTCGCGGATGAGCAGGGCCTCGGGGAAGAATTTTCGCAGGGGCTCCGCCGTGGGGACCCCGAGGTTGAAGGTGGCGAGATCCCGGGCATTGATGCCCACCAGGCGGGCGCCAGCCTCCAGCGCGAAACCCACTTCAGTGAGGTCGTGTAATTCCACCAGCGGCTCCAGTCCCCGAGCCCGAGCCGCCCCGGCGAAGGCTGCGGTGTGCCCCTTGAGCACACGGGCGATGAGGAGCACGGCCTCGGCGCCGCCTTCTTCCGCTTCGGCCAGCTGCGCCTCGGCGATCACGAACCCCTTGTAGAGGCGCGGCAGGCCGAGGTCCGCCGCCGCCCTGAGGTGCTCGACAGAGCCGCGGAAATGCTTGGGTTCCGCCAGGATGGAGAAGGCCGCGGCCCCTCCCTCCCGATAGGCCTGTAGTTGGGGCAAGAGGGGTGTGCCCATGGCGAAGGGCCCCAGGGAGGGCGACGCCTGCTTGTACTCGGCGATCACCGCTCCACCCTTGGCCGAGGCCGCGCGGAGGGCCACTTCGAAGGGGCCGCCACCCAGGTGTGCGGAGCGTTGCAACGGGGGCACGATCTGCAGGTCCGCCACGCGGGCAAGCTCTGAAACCAGCACCCGCTGCAGGTGGGAGTTGGCGGCCAAACCGGTGCCGCGCACGAGGGTGGAGGGGGCGGGCAGCCGCGTCACGGACGCACCTCCGCAGGCAGGGCAAAGGGCAGAGTGAAGCCGCCCTCGAGGCGTTGCCGCGCCTCGCGCAGGGCCGCTTGCAAGCCTTCCTGACCACTATTCCGGTGCAGCAGCAGGCCGAGGGCGGCCTGGAGGGCCACCGCATCGGCCACGGCCGGGCGGAAATCCCCGTGGGCGGCGCCGCCGAAGATGCCCCGCGCCACGGCCAGGGCCTCGGCACGGTCGGCCACCCGCAGGGCATGGCGAGGCGGCGGGGCGATGCCCAGTTCCCGGGGCACCAGCACCAGGGGCGCCGACGCTCTTCCCTCCACCACGGTCACGACCGTGGTGGGGCCTTCGATGGAGGCTTCGTCCAGACCCTTCCCTTCCGCGTCCTTGCCATGGATGACGAAGGCCCGCCGCAGGGTGGGCCTTCGTGCAAGAGCCCCGGCCATGGGCGCGACCAGTTCCTCCCGAGCCACACCCAGGAGCTGCAGGGGCGGCTGGGCGGGATTCAGGAGGGGCCCCAGCAGGTTGAAGATGGTGGGGATGCCCAGGCGCCGCCGGATCTCCCGCAGGCGCCCCAGCAGCGGATGGTAGGCCGGCGCGAAGAGGAAGGCGAAGCGCCTGGCTTTGAGATCCTGCACGAGCTCGGGAATGGCGCGGTTCAGGTCGTAGCCGAGGGCCTCCATGAGATCCGCGCTGCCGCAGACGCCCGTGGCGGCACGGTTGCCGTGCTTGACCACGGGCACGCCCAGCTGGGCCAGCAGCAGCGCCGCCAGGGTGCTGAGGTTGGCGGTGGAGGCGCCATCACCGCCCGTGCCCACCACGTCGATGGCGTCGGCGGGTACTGGCGGAAAGGGCACGGCCACTTCCGAGAGGGCGTCGGCGAAGGCGGCCAGTTCGTGGGCCTCCGGCACGCGCTGGGCCAGCAGGGCCAGGCAGGCGCCCACCAGCAGGGCGTCCGTGTCCTGGTCGATGAAGATCTTCATGAGCTCCGAGGCCGTGGGCTCGGGGAGGGGACGGCTGGGGTTGTGGGTCGTGAGCAGGGTCATCGGAGGTGTTCCTTGGCCAAGCGGAGGAAGTTGGCGAGCATCGCCGGACCGTCCGGAGTGAGGATGCTTTCGGGGTGGAACTGGACGCCCCAGCGGGGCAGGTGGCGATGCGCCATCGCCATGATCTCGCCACCGGGACTGAGCCCGGTCACGCGCCAACAGACCGGCAGCGAAGCCGGTTCGGCGATGAGGCTGTGGTAGCGGCCCGCCGGCAGGCCCGGCGGCAGGCCCTGGAAGAGGCCGGTGCCGTCATGCGCGAGGGCCGTGGCCTCGCCATGCAGGGGCTCAAGGGCGCGGGTGACCCGGCCGCCGGTGGCGGCGGCCAGGGCCTGGTGGCCCAGGCAGACACCCAACAGGGGCACGGCCCAGTCCGAGGCGGCCAGGGCCATGTGGGCGGGGCTTTCGGTGGGGTGGCCCGGCCCCGGCGACAGCACCACGGCCTCGGGCCGGAGGGCCTTGGCCTCGTCGAGGCTGATGACGTCGTGGCGGATCACGCGAACCTGGGCGCCCAGGGTCTCGAAAGCCTGGACCAGGTTGTAGGTGAAGGAATCCAGGGCATCGATGAGGAGGATCATGCCACCCTCCCCTGGGAGGCCGATGCCCTCTCCCTCCTATCGCGGCGCTCTCCCGCGCCGCTCCTGCGCGCTTGGGCTACGCCCTGCTCGCGCAGAGTCGGGACGTCGATCAGGAGGATCATCGCGCACCTCCTTCCAGCTTCACGCCCAGAGCCTGGGCGATGGCGCCGAGTTTGTGCAGGGTCTCGAAGTATTCGGCCTCGGGCCGGGAGGCGCGCACCACGCCCGCACCGGCCTGGATGAAGGCCGCACCTCCGGTGTAGACCGCAGTGCGCAGGATGAGGGCCGTATCGAGCACGCCGTCCGCACCCAGCCGCAACAGCACGCCGCCGTAGGGGCCCCGGACTTCGCCCTCCAGTTCCGCGATGCGCTGGCAGGCCCGCAGCTTGGGCGCGCCGCTCACGGTCCCCGCGGGGAAGGCCGCGGCCAGCACGTCCAGGGCGTCCACGCCTGGCTTCAGTCTCGCCTTCACCGTGGTGGTCAGGTGCAGCACGTGGCTGGTGCGCAGGAGCGCCAGGGGCAGTTCCACCCGCACCCCACCGGGCACCGCCACCCGGCCCAGGTCGTTGCGGGCCAGGTCCACCAGCATCTGGTGTTCGGCCAGTTCCTTGGGATCGCGTTTCAGGGCTTCGAACCGGGCCGCATCCTCATCGGCGTTCGTACCCCGGGGCACGGTCCCAGCGATGGGCAGGGTCTCCGCCTCCTCGCCGTGCACCCGCACCAGCATTTCCGGCGAGGCGCCCACCAGCGCAAAGTCATCCCATTCGAGCAGGAAGCCATAGGGGCTCGGATTAAGGCGGCGCAGCCGCCGATAGGCCTCCAGGGGCGCTGGCGGATCCTCAATGCGGAACCGTTGGCTGGGCACCAGCTGGTAGATGTCCCCATCCAGGATCAGTTCCTGGGCCGCCGCTACGGCGCTTTCATAGGCCTGGCGGGACATCTGCGGCTGGACGGTCGGCACGGCGCGGCCTGGCCCGGGATCCTTCGCGCCCTCCCGCAGCCGCGTTCGCAGGGCAGCGAGGCGCGCGCAACCAGCCTCGGGATCGGTGTCCAGGGTCTGCAGTTCCGCCACCTGGTGGAGATGGTCAAACACCAGGGCCGTGTCGAAACGGCGGACCCAGAGGCCCGGCAGTCCGAGGCTGTTCCGCGCCGGGAGCCGCAGGCTGGGTTCCAGGGCGCCCATGGCCTCGAAGCCGAGGTAGCCAGCGCAGCCCACGCCGATGGGCACTTCCTCGCGCAGGACGGGCAGCAGCGAGTTCGGATCGTGGAGGGTGGCGCCGGGCCTGGCTCCCGCGAGCTCACGCACAGCCTCCACCCAGCCAGTGGCAGGGGCCTCGAACCGGCATTCGATGGGGCTTTCGAGCAGCACGAAGCTGTGGCGGCCCACCCGTTCACCCTGGTCGCAGGACTCCAGCAGCAGGCTGGCCCCCACGGGCCGCAGGGCCAGGTAGGCCGCGAGGGGCGTTAACAGATCCGCGGGCAGCGGGTGGCGGATCAGGTGCCTGGGTGGCTGGGGCCTGCTGGTGTTGGGCATGGTTTCATTCCACAACGAAAAAGCCCGACCGTGGGGTCGGGCTCGGGTGGATCCGGGGTGGCGTGGGCCGCTAGGCCTCGCGCAGGGAGCCATCCGAGCCCGTACGCCACCAATTGGCCCCGGTATGGAGGCCCTGGCAGGGGGACGGAAAGGACGACTGCATGAAAGCGATGAAACCCGGAGGGGGCCTTCCCTGTCAAGTGTGGTTTGATGGGAGATTGCTTGCGGACGGCCATGGACACTCGCCCCACCACCATTCATACCGACGAAACCCTGGCGCCGCGTGGCCCCTGGGCCTTCTTTGCCGAAGCAGTACCGGGTGGCTTCACGCGCTGGGGCTGGGGCTTGATGCTCGGCTGGCTGCTGGTGCTGCTGGGACCCGCCCTGGGCTGGGCAGGCCACCTTCGCCGGGCCGCGGGCTCGAGCGCGCTGCCTGCCCACTGGGGTGAACAGATCACCGTTCGCGACATCTGGGAGCTCTTTGAGAACGGTGGCTTGCAACACCGCCTCACGAATTCCCCCACGGTGCATCTGTTCGGCCTGGGCCTGGTGATCGTCCTCTGGTGCGGCTGGCGCATGCAGGCTGAAGCTGCCGGGCAACAGGCCCGCCTGGGCCCCTGGTTGCTGGGTGCCTTGGATACGGTGCTCATAGGTTTCCTGCCCCTGGGGCTCCTGGCCTGGCTGGTGGACCGGGGCCTGGGTTGGGCGGGTGGCATGGGCCTCGATGGGCTGGGCTGGACCGCTTTCTTTGGGCGCCCGCTGGTGTGGATGTCCCTGATCGCCGCTCTGAACCTCCAGTGGTGGTGCTGCCGACTGGGCCGGTCCGCAGGCTTGGCCCGGGGCTACCGCGCCCACCTTGGCGACTGCTTCATGCAGCTCTGGTCCCATCCCATCCAGTGGGGACTGGTGAGCAGCATCGGTGCCGCCCTGCGGGCCCTCCTGCCCTTCCTTGTGCTACTGCTGGCCTGGCGCCTGGGCGGCGGCACCACCTTCCGCGTGTGGCTGTTCCTGGTGCTCCAGCTGCTCGTCACCGCCCTCAATGGCTGGCTCATGGGCTGGCTCCTCCGCATCGCCGCCTTCTTCTGGAGCCACGATGCCCTGGTGCGGGATGCCCGCGCCGACCTCAAGGAAAGCCCCCGTGAAACGCCAGCCATTTAGCCTCTACCTCGCTGCCCTGCTCTGCCTTCCCTTGGCGGCGCAGCCGCCCGGCACCAAGGCCGCAGTGCTCCCCATCAGCGCCGGCATTCCCGACGACGCCGAGATCCAGAAGGTCATCGCCCCGCTTGCCGCGGAGATCAAGGCCACCTTCGACCTGCCGCTGGTGCAGGCTCCCCAGGGCCTCTTCCGGGGTCGGCGCGGGGAGGAGAACCTGCTGGGCTACTGGGTGTCCGACGCCATGCGGCAGGCGGCCCAGGGCGTGCTCGGCTCGCCCGTCCGCTTCGCCATCACCAATGCCGGCGGCCTGCGCTCCAACCTGCGTCCGGGACTGCTCAAGGTGGCCGACATCTTCGAAATGATGCCCTTCGAGAACGAGCTCGTGGTCATCGAACTCACCGGTGCCGAAGTCATGCAGGTGGTGAAGGAAGGCCTCGTTCGCCGGGGTGGGGAGCCCTGTTCCGGCGTGATCGCCAAGGTCGAAGGCACGCCGGAGCAGGCCACGCTCACGGTCACCTGGGCGGATGGCAGCCCCATCGAACCCAAGGCCACGGTGAAAGTGGCCACTTCCGACTACCTCTACAGTGGTGGGGACTCCATTCCCACGCTGAAGCAGGGCCGCAAGCCCTTCACCACGGGCATCACGCTCCGGCAGATGCTGTTGGATCAGTGCGCCAACCTGGCCAAGGCGAAGCAGGACCTGCTGCCCCCGGCACCGGGGCGCTACACCATTCCCGTGCCGATCCAGGAAGCCATCCGTGACAAGAAGTTCAAGCTCTAGGGGCTGCTGATGCAACGTCGCGATTTCCTTTCCTCCCTCGCTGCGGTCGCCGTCGCCGCCCAGGTGCCCCTCCGGGCCGCCGGTGAACCGGCCCTGCCGTTGACAGCGGGCCGCATCACCCTCCTGCACACCAATGACACCCACTCCCGCATCGAGCCCTTCGGGCCAGGCAACGGTGCCATCAGCGGTCTGGGCGGCGTCGCCCGGCGAGCCACCCTGGTGCGGCAGCTGCGGCAGCAACTGGGCCCCGTGCTGTTGCTGGACGCCGGCGACACTTTCCAGGGCACGCCCTATTTCAACCGCTACAAGGGCCGCCTCGACTACCAGCTCATGCGCATGGTGGGCTACGATGCGGGGACCCTGGGCAATCACGACTTCGACAACGGCGTGGGCATGCTGGTGGAAGCCATGGAATCCATGGAACAGCTCCAGCATGCGAACCCGGCGTTCCCTTTCGTGAACTGCAACTTCGACTGCCAGGGCGCCCCCGCCCTGGGCAAGCGCCTCCGGCCCTACTTGATCCGGGACTTCCCAGGCCTCCGGGTGGGCATCACGGGCGTGGGCGTGGCGTTCGCCGGACTGGTGGCGCCGAAGAACCATGAGGGCATCACCTGGCGGGATCCCTACGAAAGCTTGAGGCCCGTCGTGAAGCGCCTTCGCGAGGTCGAAAAGGTCGATCTGGTGGTGGTGCTTTCCCACCTGGGCTACAACCTCAACGGCACGGCCCCGGACGACCTGCGGATGCCCGGTCAGGTGGCGGGTATCGACGCCATCATCGGCGGCCACAGCCACACTTTCCTGGACACCCCCACCAGGCTGCCCCAGGCCCTGGGCGAGACCCTCGTCTTCCAGGTGGGCTTCGGCGGCGTGAACCTGGGCCGCCTGGACTTCGCCATTTCCCGCGGAACGGTCAAGTCGGCCTCCGGATCGGCACTGCCCGTGCTGGGGACTGCCAGGGCGTGACCGAAGTCCCAATCCCCCTCGGCCCACGGGAAAGCGCCTTGATGCGTGGCTTTCCCCATGGGAGTCTGCCTTGTTAGCCGTTGTCCGGACATCCGGCTTCCGGCTGCATCCAAGGAGACACCATGACCTCGCAGACGATCATCTGGACGGACATCGACGAAGCCCCGGCCCTGGCCACCTATTCTCTGCTGCCCATCATCCAGGCCTTCACCAAGGGCACTGGCATCGCCGTCGAGACTTCTGACATCTCCCTGGCGGGCCGCATCCTCGCGACCTTCCCCGACCGGCTGACCGAGGGCCAGAAGGTCCCCGATAACCTGGCCCGGCTCGGCGAACTCACCCACAAGCCCGAAGCCAACATCATCAAGCTGCCCAACATCAGCGCTTCCATCCCGCAGCTCATCGCCGCCATCAAGGAGCTGCAGTCCCAGGGCTTCGATATTCCGGACTACCCGGAACAGCCCAAGGACGACGCCGAGAAGACCCTCCAGGGCCGCTTCGCCAAGGTGCTGGGCAGTGCGGTGAATCCTGTGCTGCGGGAAGGCAACTCGGACCGGCGCGCCCCCCTCTCCGTGAAGAATTTCGCGAAGAAGCACCCCCACAAGATGGGGGCCTGGAGCCCTGATTCGAAGTCCCGCATCGCCCACATGAGCGCTGGGGATTTCTACGGCAGTGAGACTTCCACCACGGTCACGAAGGCGACGACCGTGCGCATCGAATTCGTGGCCACCGATGGCGCGGTCAAAGTCCTCAAGGAGAAGACCGCCTTGCTGGACGGCGAGATCATCGACACCGCGGTGATGAGCGTTGCCGCCCTGCGGAGCTTCTACGCCGAGCAGATCGAGGCCGCCAAAAAGGACGGCCTGCTCCTGTCGCTGCACCTCAAGGCCACCATGATGAAGATCTCGGATCCCGTCATGTTCGGCCACGCCGTCTCCGTCTTCTACCAGGACGTGTTCGAGAAGCACGCCGCCGTCATCAAGGGCCTGGGCGTCAACATCAACAACGGCCTCGGGGAGCTCTACGCGAAGATCCAGAGCCTGCCGGAGGCCCAGCGCGCGGAGATCGAGGCGGACATCAAGGCCGTCTACGGAACCCGCCCGGCCCTGGCCATGGTGGACTCGGACAAGGGCATCACGAACCTCCACGTACCCAATGACATCATCGTCGACGCCTCCATGCCCGTGGTCATCCGGGATTCCGGAAAAATGTGGGGCGCGGACGGGAAGCTGCACGACACCCTCGCCATGATTCCCGACCGCTCCTACGCGACGATCTACCAGACCATTATCGAGGATTGCCAGCAGCATGGCGCCTTTGACGTGGCCACCATCGGCAGTGTGCCCAACGTGGGCCTCATGGCCCAGAAAGCCGAGGAATACGGTTCCCACGACAAGACCTTCTATGCCCCGGCCGCCGGGACCATTCGCGTGGTGGACGCCGCCGGCGCGACACTGCTTTCCCAGAAGGTGGCGACCGGCGATATCTTCCGCATGTGCCAGACCAAGGACATCCCGGTTCAGGACTGGGTCAAGCTGGCCGTGAGCCGGGCCCGGCTGACCGGGGCTCCAGCCCTGTTCTGGCTGGATCCAAAGCGGGCCCACGACACCCAGATCATCCAGAAGGTGAACGGCTACCTGAAGAACCACGACACGCAGGGACTGGACATCCGGATCCTCACGCCCGTCGAGGCCATGAAGGTCTCGGTGGAGCGGATCCGCGCCGGCCAGGACACCATTTCCGTCACTGGCAACGTGCTGCGCGACTACCTCACCGACCTGTTCCCCATCATCGAGCTGGGCACCAGCGCCAAGATGCTCTCCATCGTACCCCTGCTGGGCGGGGGCGGGTTGTTCGAAACGGGCGCGGGCGGCTCAGCCCCCAAGCACGTCCAGCAGTTCCAGAAGGAGGGCTACCTGCGTTGGGATTCCCTTGGGGAATTCTCAGCCTTCGCAGCTTCGCTCGAGCACGTTGCCAACACCTTCAAGAACGTCAAGGCCGCGGCGCTGGCCGAAACGCTCGACCTGGCCATCGCCAAGTTCCTCGACAACGACAAGTCCCCCGCCCGCAAGGTCGGCCAGATCGACAACCGGGGCAGCCATTTCTACCTGGCCCTCTACTGGGCCCAGGCGCTGGCCGCCCAGACCCGGGATGCCGTGCTCCAGGCCCGCTTCGCCAAGGTGGCCCAGCAACTTGCTGACAACGAGGCGAAGATCAACCAGGAACTGATTGCGGCCCAGGGCCAGCCCGTGGACATGGGTGGCTACTACCATCCGGACCACGCGATGACGTCCAAGGCCATGCGGCCCAGTCCCACCCTGAACGCCATCATTGACGGCTTGATGTAGGTGGTTGCAACTCCGGGCTCGCCTCCCGGAAATAGGAAGCGGCCCGCCGTTGCGGGCCGCTGGTTGATTCTCTGCAGAGCCTTGTCCATGCTGAATTCATGCGTCGATTGAAGGCAGTCGCGAGCCACCGCTTCCGGGAGAAGGCCTCGGTCTTCCTTACGGAATTGCATCCGGCCCGGGATGCACAGGAACGGAATGCGGTGCTGGCCACGCTGCGCAAGCGCGATTTCGACGCCACTCATCATTGCAGCGCCTGGCGCGAGGGCGTTCCGGTTGCGGCCTGCGGCGCTGATGATGACGGGGAACCTGCGGGCACCGCCGGAAAGCCCATGCTGGCGGTGCTGGAGGGGGCCGAGGCCACCGACCTCATTGCCATCTGCATCCGGTGGTACGGCGGAACGAACCTCGGTACCGGCGGTCTGGTCCGCGCCTACACCCAGGGCGTGCAGAGCGCCCTGGCCGATGCCGATGCCGCCGGCGCCTGGGAGGAAGTCCACAGCCTCCGCCGAGGCGAGATCCGCGTGACGATGGCCCAGGCCCACCTGCCCTTCGCCTTGCTGGGGGCCTTTCGGGAGGTCGCTGTAACGGAGCAGGCCTTCCTCGGCGAGGTTGCCTCGCTCCGTTTCGAGTGTCCGCCGGACCTGGCCCCAGCCCTGGACCATGCCTGGCAGGAGCGCAGCCGGGGCGGCGTCATTCACTGGGAATGACGGCTCGCCGGTCCCCTGCCGCCATTCGCCGATCCCCGCCGGAAATGTCAGGCTCCAGCCCGTAGCTTGGTGAGACGGGAGGAGGCAGCCATGATTCACGCGGGATGGTTCATCGACAGCCCCTGGTGGTGGCTGGCGTTGTGGCTACCCAGTCTGGCCTTCCTCCTCCCCGTCGGCTCAGGAAGAAAGGAACACCGCCCATGAACACCCAGGAACGCCCTCCCCTCTTTTCCTCCAAGCTGGTCTTTGGTTTGATCGTCATCGCCCTGGGCCTGATCTTCATGGCCGACCGGCTCCGCTGGTACGACGCTTGGCATCTGCTGTCCTGGTGGCCCCTGGCGTTGGCAGCCTTTGGCCTCGCCCGGATTGCGCAGGACGGCTTCCTCAGTCTCCGCGGGCACATCTGGCTGGGTTTTGCGGTGGCCGGCTACATCCAGCAGTTTGGCCCCTGGGGCCTGCTGAACCGCTGGTGGCCCGTCTTCCTGGTCTGGGGCGGCCTCATCTTCACCTTGCGGGCCATCTACCCGCAGCCGAGACGGTCACGAAAAGGCCAGGCCGTTCCCCCATCGCCAAGCACCCCATCGCCAGGCACGCACGTTTCCGGTGATCCTGGAACCGACCCTACGCAGGTGCAGCCATGAATGCCCCCGACGACACCAAGGCCCCCAGTCCCTTCAGCCCCAAGCTGGTGGTGGGCGTGGCCATCATCGTGGCCGGCCTCGTCCTCACCCTGGACAACCTCGGTCTCATCGAGGCCCACACCATCTTCAAGCTCTGGCCTCTGGTGCTGGTGGTCATGGGCATCGCCAAGCTCCGCCAGGAAGGCAATGGCGGTGGCATGGGCGGCTGGTTTCTCGTGCTCGGCGGCTGCTTCCTGCTGCTGTTCACCTTCGCTCGAGGCCACGTGGCCGAGGCGTTGGCACCCATGCTCGTGGTCGCCGTGGGCATCCTTATCGTCACCAAGGCCTTGAAGCAGCACCGGGGCATTCCGCCAGAATTGGCCCGCTCCGAGGATTTCCTCCAGGGCACGGCCATCTTCGGCGGCTTCAAGCGGCGGGTCCTCACCCAGACCTTCAAGGGCGGCGAACTGACGGCCATCTTCGGCGGCTACGAGGTGGATTTGCGCCAGGCCACCCTCGATTCCGGTCAGGCCCGCATCGATGTCTTCGTCCTGTTCGGGGGTGGCGAGATCCGCGTGCCTGATGGCTGGGAGATCTCCAACCGGGCCACCGCCATGTTCGGGGCCCTGAATGACAGCACCCACCACGGTCCCAGTCCTGCGGAAGGCCGCCCCCGCCTGGTGGTCACCGGACTCATCCTCTTCGGCGGCACGGAAGTGAAAAGCTGATGCATCCTTTGTTGGCCAGTCGGGCGCGGTTGGGAGCCTACCTCCTGGGGTGGCTTCCCATCGCGCTCCTGCTGACGGGCATTGCCCGGAGCCAGGGTTGGGATTGGCTGGAGGCAGGGTCCCTGGCCCTGCCCCTCTGCCTGCTGGCGGCCTTCCTCTTCCTTTCGGCCTGGTTCCTCTGCCGGGCCCTGCCCCTGGGCCGCAGCGTGGAAGGCCTGGGGGCCCACGGGGCTGCCTGGGGCATGGCCGCGGTCATCATGGGCGGCCTGTGGGCGGGTCTCGCCTGGTTGCTGGCTCGAACCCTGGCCTGGATTCCCGGCCTGGGCGCCCTCCCCCAGCGGGTGGGCACGGCGCTGCCGGTGCTCACGGGCCTGGGCATCCTGCTGTACCTGGCGTCGGTGGCCCTCAGCTACCTGATGCTGGCCCAGGAACGGGCCATCGAGGCCGAACGCAAGGGCGCGGAACTGCAACTGCTGGCCCAGGAATCCGAGCTGAAGGCCCTGCGGGCCCAGCTCAACCCCCACTTCCTCTTCAACAGCCTCAATTCCCTCTCGGCCCTCACCGCCGTGGATCCAGCCCGGGCCCGGGAGATGTGCGTGCTGTTGTCGGATTTCCTACGGCGCAGTCTGGGCCTGGGCGAACGGCGCCTGGTGGCACTGCGCGAAGAACTCGACCTGGCGCGGGCCTATCTGGCCATCGAGCAGATTCGTTTCGGGGCCCGCCTGCGGTTGGAATGGACCATCGATCCCGCCACGGAATCGGCCCTGCTGCCCACCCTGCTGCTGCAACCCCTGGTGGAAAATGCCATCAAGCACGGCATTGCCGCCCTGCCCGAAGGAGGCACCTTGACCCTGGAGGCTGAACTGGCCGAAGGGCACGTGATCTTCCGGGTGGCCAACCCCATGGACGCGGACGTGCCCGCCCCCCAGGGCCTGGGCCTGGGCCTGCGGCAGGTGCGCCAGCGCCTCCTGGGCCGCTTCGGCAATCGCGCCCGCTTCGAGGCTGGCGTGGTCGAGGGTGTCCATCGCGTGACCCTTGTGTTTCCCCTGGAGACCTCATGAAAGCCCTGATCATTGATGACGAGGATCTCGCCCGCGCCGTGGTGCGCGAGCACCTGGCCGCCCACCCGGACGTGGAAGTGGCCGCCGAATGCGCCAACGGCTTCGAAGCCCTCAAGGCCGCAGCTGAATACAGGCCCGACCTGATCTTCCTTGACATCCAGATGCCCAAGCTGGATGGCTTCGAGGTGCTGGAACTGCTCGAGGCCGACGGCAAGCGTCCGGCCGTGGTGTTCGTCACCGCCTACGATCAGCACGCCCTACGGGCCTTCGAGGCCCACGCCGTGGACTACCTGCTGAAGCCCTTCTCCAAGGAGCGCTTCGACACCGCCTTGGCCAAAGCGCGGACCTTGCACTCAGCCCATGCCACCAACCCGCCACCGCAGGCCTTGGAACTGGCCGCCACGGCCCGTCAGGGCAGGCCCCTGGAGCGCATCGTGGTGAAGGATGGCCCCAAGGTCACGGTGGTCCACTTGGACCGCCTCGACTGGATCCAGGCCCAGGATGACTATGTGCTACTGCGCACCGAGGGCCGGAGTTTGCTCAAGCAGCAGACATTGGCGAACCTGGAAACCCAGCTTGATTCGAACCGTTTCATTCGCATCCACCGCAGTTACATCTTGAACCTCGACCGCCTTGTGCGGGTCGAGCAAGACTCCAAGGAGCATCGGGACGCCATCCTCCGTGACGGCACCCGCCTGCCCGTGAGTCGAGCGGGCTACCAGCGCTTGCGGGAACTATGGGAAGGCGCCTGAACCGGCCCGGAAGCTATCAGACCGGCGCGTGCAGCCGGCAGGGGTGAAAGTCGCAGTGCCCACAGCGGCCGCTGCAAGGCAGGCCAGTGTCTTCGTAATGGGCTTCCACCACTGGTGCTGTCGAATGCCGCTCGATGGTGGGAACAACCTTCGCCAGGCGCACCATGCCCTCGGATTCCGGGCACACCTTCCGGGCTTCCTGGCCCTTCTGCTCGGCTCCCCTGGTTACCACCAATGCCTCCTCAGGCCTCCGGCCGCTTGAAGCTCTTCGCCACCTTCTGCATGAGCAGGGGATCGCCCTCGATCTGGATCTTGCCGGTCATGAAGGCCTCCTGGGCATTCAGCGTTCCGGTACTCATGGCAACGAAGTCATCAGCCTTCGCCTTCAGAAGAGTATCGCAGGGTTTGAAGAGCCGCGGGAAGACCATGCAGGCACCTTTGCGGATGAGGAGGGTGTAGCGCAGGTCATCGATCTGGTACCCCACCACGGCCTCCAGCTCGCCGGCCTTCTCAGCGTTGAAGCGCTCCGGCATCGACTCCAGCAGACCCTGGGCGGGGTTCACGTCCACGTCGAAGTGAGCGGTGTAGGCCGCCACCTGGCTCAGGTCGCCCTTGACCGTGATGGAGCCTCCCAGCAGGGCCGCGACCAGGTTCAGCTTGCCCGCGTTGAGGGCCGCAAAGTCCTCGTCGGAGATGCCCAGAGCCGCACCACCTTCGACCTCCCCGGGCCGCACGGCGAGTCCATCAGGGCTGAAATCCAGCCGATAGGGGACGCCGTCCACCTTCACTTCCAGCGTGCCGCTGGCGCCGCCCTTGTACCGTTTCGATAGGGTGGCCAGAGCCTTGCCCCCAGGGGTCGCGGGGAAGCTGATCTCCGGCTCGGCCGACCAGGTCTTCCAGGCGCGGCGGAGAAGCGCCATGTCGCCGGTGAACCGGAGCTGGCCGCCCAGCAGGGCCGGGCCTGGCTCCGAGAGCCCACAGATCAGGCCCCGCACCGTGGCTTCGTCACCGGTCACTTCCGCGCCCTCGCCCCAGCTTTCGCTCCCCACGCTCACCTTGAGCCCTGGTCCGGTCAGGGCCAAGCGGGCAGTGACCAGGTCCTTCAACGGCTTCACCGGACCACCCTGCTTCTGGGGCTTCCTGAAGAATTTAGGGAATTTCTGGAGCAGGCCCAGGTCCCCGGTGCCCTTGAGCTTGCCACTCATGAAGGCCTGCATGGGATCGAGCTTGCCTTCGTTCAGGGCGATCCAGTCTTCGCCCCCGATCACCACCACCGAGGTGGCGTCCGCCTTGGCTTCGCGCTTCAGGGAAAACACGCCGTTCTCGATGAGGCAGGTGTAATCTCCGCCGCCTTCACCGGTCACCTGGTAGTAGACGGAAACCGTCAGACCCTGGGCCTTCTCCGGCAGGAAGAGCTCGGGCATGAGCGCAAAAATACCGTCCACCGTCAAAGCCATGGTGTCCCCCTGAATGTTGGAACGAGCATGGCCGGTTGCCCGCACTTCGCGCAACGGTTACCAGGGGTCAGGTCAGAGCAGCGGCCGTGCGGGAAGAAGTCTCAGCAATGTTTCGCCAAGATTCCTGTCGCCAGCCTCCCGGCAGTTGCCACAATCGTCCCATGCGGATCGCTGCCATCGACGTCGGATCAAATTCCATCCACATGGTGGTGGTGGAGGCGGAACCCACGGGTGGTCAGCAGGTGCTGGCCCGGGACAAGGCCATGGTCCGCCTGGCCCGGGGGGAGGCGAAATCCGGCGAGATCGGTCCGGAGGCCTTCCGCGCCGGCCTGGAGGCCCTGGCCCAAATGGCGAAGACCATCCGGGATTTCGGTTGCGACACGCTCATGGCCTGCGGCACCGCGGCCCTGCGGGACGCGAGCAATGCCCAGGCCTTCCTCATGGAGGCCGAAGCCCTGGGCATTCCCATCCAGGTGATCTCCGGTGAGGAGGAGGCTCGGCTCATCTACCAGGCTGTGTCCCATGCCATTCCCTTTCCTCCGGAGCCTGTGACCCTGATCGACATCGGTGGCGGCAGCACCGAGCTGACCTGGGTGCAAGGTGGGCGCGTGGCCGCCAGCATTTCCCTGCCCTGGGGCATGCAGCGGCTGGCGGACGCGGCCCAGACCGCCAATCCGCCCACGGGTCACGACCTCAAACGCCTGCGGAAGATGATCCGGCGCATCCTCAAGAAGGCCCGGAAGGACCTGCCCTCGGAGCTGCCCGAACCCAAGCTGATCCTGGGCACTTCGGGCACTCTGGAGGAACTCGCCAAGGGCGCGGCGGCGGGCCATGCCTTCACCGCCCAACAATTGCGGGAATTCACGCTGAGGCTCTGGCGCGCGGACGCCCAGGAGCGCATCGAGCGCCTGGGCGTGGATCCCAAGCGGGCCGAGGTGCTCCATGTGGGCGCCATCTGGGCCCTGTCGCTCATGGAGTGGCTGGGCACCCCGCCCCTGCGACACCTGCCCGTGGGCCTGCGCGAAGGCATGATCTGGGAGGCCCTCAAGCATGGTGGCGCCGCGATCCCGCCCCTGGCGGACCGCCGTCGGGCCTCGGTCGAACAGCTGGCGGCCCGGCTGGATCCCGATCCCGGTCACAGCCGCCAGGTGGCGAAGCTGGCCGACGAACTCTTCGTCTCACTCCAGCCGCACTTCGAACTGGGTGCTACGGAACGGCAGTGGCTGGCCTTCGCGGCCCGGCTCCACGACATCGGCTTCTCCATTGCCGGGAAGGGCCACCACAAGCACGGGGAATACCTGATCCGGAACGCAGCTCTGCCAGGCTTCTGGCCCGAGGAAGTGGACCTGCTGGCCCAGGTGGTGCGCTTCCACCGGGGCAAGCCACCCCATCATGCCAAGCACGAGGCGTTCCGTGCCCTGGCCCCCTGGCACCGGCAGGTGGTCCGCAAGCTGGCCGCGATCCTGCGCGGGGCCGATGCATTGGATCGACGGCGCCGGCAGGCGGTGCGACACCTGGCCCTCGATGTGGATGACCAGCGGCTGCGCGTGATACTGGATGCCTCCGGGGACGTGGATCCGGAGATGGAGGCCTTCCTCGACAAGGGTGCCCTCTTGGGAACCCTGCTGGACCGCCGGATCGAAGTCACCGTACTCTAGTAGCCCATGACTCTGGATGAACTCATCAACGACTGGAACGGCCTTCCCTCGAAGGACGCCCGGATTCCCCTTCTGAATGACGAGACCCTGCGGGACGGCCTGCAGAGCCCCTCGGTCCGGGATCCCGACATCTCTGCCAAGCGCGATCTCACCCACCGGCTGGCCCGTCTGGGCGTGGATGCCGTCAACCTGGGCATGCCTGGGGCGGGCCCCAAGGCCCTGGCAGCCGTGCGGGCCCTGGTGGTCGAGATCCGGGATCATCGCCTGTCAATTGCCCCCAACGTGGCCGTACGGACCCTGGAGGCCGACCTGATCCAGGTGGCCGAGATCCAGCAGAGATCAGGCATGCCGCTGGAGGCAGGGGCCTTCCTGGGCTCCAGCCCCATCCGCATGGACGTGGAGGGCTGGGACCTGGATTTCCTCGTGGCCACGGCCCGCACCGCCATCGCCTTCTGCCGCCGTCATGAAATCCCGGTGATGATGGTGACCGAAGACACCACCCGCGCCCGGCCCGAGGTCCTCAAGGCCATCTATGGAGCGGCCCTGGACGAGGGGGCCCACGCCATCTGCCTGTCAGA
>JBBRZL010000030.1:0-26276 GCA_038236735.1 Holophagales bacterium
AGGGTGGCCGTGTGTTGGTACCGTCCAGCAGTTAGAGATCCTACTGCTGTAAACCGGGTCACCGTCACGGTGGCCGTCGCAGTCGTGGTTCCCCCTGAACCAGTTACCGTGAGGGTAAAGGTGGTGGTCGCGGAAATCGCGCCTGAGGCTGTGGCTAGCCCCGACGTAACCTGACCCACGCCTTGATTGATGGTCCCGGTGCCATTGGCAAAGGTGGCCGTGAGGTTGACGGATTGACCAGATGAAACCGTTGAAGCGCTCGATGTAAAACTGCTAATGGTGGGGGCGGGCGGTGGTGGTGGTGGTGCAGAAGTCCCTCCACCGCCACCACCACAGGCAAACATTAGGGCCGTAAGAACAAGGCCGATTGCCGATTTACAAACAATGGGAAGGTTCATGATTACCTCATGGGATGAATTTGTCTGGTGGTGGAAACATGACCAGGATAGCAAAAATGCTGCCCCATCACTGGTTGTTGTCTTGTCATCCCCTTTATCCCTGTTAACAAAAGGCCTTTTTTGATTCACAGGGATGAAAGGGATGAAGGGGATCCACTGTGCTTGGCCGCTCCAACCCCATCACGGCAGAACCACAGCTGGAAAGGAAAAGGGCCTTTTTAGCCGGTGATGAACGGTGATGGACAGGGATCAAGCAGGCCGAGACGCATCTCGGGGCCCCGGTCGCTAGACTGAACCCCATGCTGCATCAGCCGCCGCTCTACCCGATCACCGACGCCACGCGCCCGGAGTCTGTGGATATAGTGGGCCAGATCACGCCGGTGCCCCGGGCGCCGCAGTTCGTGGATGGCGTGTTGAACCTGCGCGGCGAGGTGATGCCAGTGGTGGACCTCCGCACCCGCTTCGGCCTGGAGCGCATCGAGGCGACCTCCATCTCCCGCATCCTCATCACCAGCATTGGCGGGGTGTTCACAGGTCTGGTGGTGGATGCCGTCGACGAAGTCCGGCCGGTGGATCTGCACCGGTTCGGGCCCCCACCCTCCGTGACCGCCGTGGGCGCCAACCGGTACATTGAGAAGGTGGCCCGTCTCGACAACGGCATGATCTTCCTTCTCGAACTCAAGCAGCTTCTGACCGATGCAGAGACCGGGCAGCTCCAGGGCCTGCAGGGTCGCAAGGGCGCGGCCAACAGGATGGGTGAGCCATGAGTGATTTCGCCCTCGACGATCCCAGCTTCTACGAAGATTTCCTCGTCGAGGCACAGGAACATTTCGAGCAGATCGAGTCCAACTTCCTGGCCCTCGAAGAGACGCCTGGCGACCTGGACCTGCTGAATGCCATCTTCCGCAGCGTCCACACCATCAAGGGGGCCGCGGGCTTCCTGGGCCTGCAGAAGGTTCAGGCCCTTTCCCACATCGGCGAGAACGTGTTGGATGATCTCCGCAAGTCCCGCATGGTCCTCAGCGACCGGGTCATGGAGCTGCTCTTCGAGACCGTGGACATGCTGAAGGTGCTGGTCGAGGACGTGGGCGTGCAGGTGCGGAAGCAGGGCGTACTCGAGGATCCCGATCCCAGTGAGCTCATCCGGAACCTCGAGTCCCTTAAGAAGGGCGGGGCGGCGGTGGCCATCGTTGAGGCTGCCAGCACTGCTGGGAGCCTGCATCTGCCTGACGCCTTGACGGGCGTGGAGGAATCGGGACGCAAGGCCGCCGAGCTCGCCCTGACCCAGGGCAAGACGGTCCTTGGCATCAAGGCCGAACTGGCCAGCAGCATCTACGGCACGGCCTTCAACCCCTTCTCCATGTTCCAGATGGTGGAGCTGGTGGGCCAGCTGCTCTACCGGCAGATGATCCCGTGCCTGCCACTGGTGGATCTCGACAGTTTCGATCCCAGGACCTTTCATCTCGACCTGGTGATGCTCGTGGAAGCCAGTGAACCCATCGAGGAGATCCGCAAAGTCTTCGGCGCCGTGACCAATGCCAGCATCTCGTTCTATCCGCTGGCGCTGGGTTCCGAACCGGCAGTCGGGGCCTCTGTCGAGGAGGGTGCGTCCGGTGGCGAGGATCGTCGCAAGAGCGGTCGCCGGGGTTCCGACGACAAGGGCGCCGCCGACACCATCCGTGTCAGCCAGGCCAAGCTTGAGCAGTTCATGAACATCGTGGCCGAGCTCATCATCAGCAAGACCATGATCAGCCATCTCGTGGAACGCCTCGTCCCCCTGGTCAACGGCCACCCGGCCGCGACCGTGGCGAAGGAACTGGCCCACGCCTCCGTGCACCTCGATCATGTCAGCAAGGAGATCCAGGCGTCCGTGCTGGGCATTCGCATGGTGCCCGTGAAGACTGTCTTCTCCAAATTTCCACGCATGCTGCGGGATCTCGCCAAGGCCAGCGGCAAGAAGATCGATTTGCAGCTGGTGGGCGAGGATACCGAAATCGACAAGAGCATCATTGAGGAACTGGGTGATCCGATGATCCACCTGATCCGCAACAGCGCGGACCATGGCATCGAGCTGCCCGAAGCCCGAGTTCGCGCCGGGAAGCCCGAGGTGGGCACCGTGATTCTGCGCGCCCGGCACGAGGGCGACAGCGTCATCGTGGAGATCGAGGACGACGGCAAGGGCATTGACCCAGCCGTCATTCGCGCCAAGGCGGTGGAGAAGGGCCTCATGTCCCAGGACCGCGCCGACGCCATGCCTGACGAGGAGGTGGTTGAGCTCATCTTCGCGCCGGGCTTCAGCACCGCTGCCGTCGTCACCGACATCTCGGGCCGGGGCGTGGGCATGGACGTGGTGCGCTCCAACGTGCGCAAGCTCAATGGCCGCGTGGGCGTACGGTCCACCGTGGGCAAGGGCTCGGTCTTCACCATCAAGCTGCCGCTGACGCTGGCCATCATCGATGCGCTGCTGGTGACCAGCGGCGGTCAGGTTTTCGCCCTGCCCGGCACCGCCGTGGAGGAGACGCTCATCGTGCCCCCGGAAAGCGTGTCCCATCTCACCAGCCGCCAGGCCATCAACCTGCGCGGAGAAGTGCTGGGCGTCTGCCGGCTCAAGCACCTCCTGAAGTCGGCCGCGCCCGTGAACTCAGCCGACGAAGCGGATGGCCTCTCCGTGGTGGTGGTGTCCTCCGCCGGCCGGCGCATGGGCATCATCGTGGACGGCTTCGTCCGGCGCCAGGAAGTGGTCATCAAGCCCCTGGCCCCCTACCTCGCCAGCCTGCCTGGCATCAGCGGGGCCTCTATCATGGGCGACGGCGGCGTGGTGCTCATCCTGGATCCTGCTGAGCTGCTGCAACTCGCCGTCCAGGAGGCGGTGTGAACCCTGGCGCCGCACGCACGGCCCCCTCGGGGACCCGGGCCCGCGCCGAGGTTCGGGAGACTGTCCAGCACCGGTTCATGACCTTCTTCCTGGATGGACGGCACTATGGTCTGCCGCTCCGGCATGTGGCGGAAATCACGCCCCTTCGGGAATTGAACAAGCTGCCCCACATGCCCAAGGCGGTGGAGGGCATCCTCGATCTCCGGGGCCGCGTGATCCCGGTGGTGAACCTGCGGGTGCGCATGTCCTTGCCTCCGCTCGATGAGGCCCTCAAAGGCACCATCCTGGTGCTGGATCTGGCCGGCACCGCCACAGGGCTCCTGGTGGACTCGGTGGACGCGGTCCTGAGTGTACCGGAGGAGGATCTGGTTCCCGCGAACCCCCTGCTGGCGGGACTGGATGGTGCCTGGGTGGAGGGCTTCATCGTCCAGGGCGACAAGGTGGTGACCCTGCTGGACGCGGCTCTGGTGGCCAGCCAGGGCGGTGGGCGCAGCCAGGGCAGGGAAGTCCTGGCGAGCCTCAGCCTGGAAGAGCGCCTTGACGATGGCCTCCGCCGGCTCATCAACCTCGCCCCAACCAAGGACCAGGGGGAACACCGGGTCCTGCCCCAGATCGAATCCTCCATCTCCTATACTGAGCAGGAGATGGCCAAGGTACTGGACCGGGTGGAGGCCATGCTGGCCAGCACCGACAAGGTCTTCCAGGGCCTGGGCTACCTCAAGCAGGAGGCCGGACTGGGCAAGCTCAAGGGCCATGAACGCGATATCGCGGAGCTGGAGCGCACGAACCAGGAGATGCAGGACACCGTCTTTGCTCTCATCCAGCAGATGCAATTCCAGGACATCGCCCGGCAGAAACTGGAGCGGGTCATGGCCCACCTCAAGGGCATGCAGGGAGCGATCACGGGGAAGTTCCGGACGGCCAAGGCGGCGGAGTAGCCTCGACGCTGGAGCCTCAGCAGGCTCCCGGGCACAATAAAGGTTTGGCCCAGGAGCCCCCGTGACCAGCCAGCCCTATACCGAAGTCCGCTTCCTCGCCAGCCAGGTGGGCGAGACCGTCCGGCTGCGGGGCTGGGTCCGCAATGCCCGCACCAGCAAGACCCGCTTCATCGAGCTGCGGGACGGCTCGGGCTTCGTGCAGTGCGTGGTGGGCGCCGCCGAGGCCGAGCCCGAGAGCTACGAGCTGGCAGGCAAACTCACTCAGGAGGCGGCCATTTCGCTGACGGGGGTTGTGCAGCAGCACCCGAAGACCGGCCAGCCCGAGCTGCTGGTGAAGTCCCTGGAACTCATCGGCGGCAGCCAGGACTTCCCCATCACGCCCAAGGAGCACGGCACCGAGTTCCTCATGGACAACCGCCACCTCTGGCTGCGCAGCCGCCGCCAGTGGGCCATCCTCCGCATCCGCCACACCCTGGTGAAGGGCATCCGCGATTTCTTCGACGAAGACGGCTTCACCCTGCTCGACGCCCCCATCCTCACGCCCAGCGCCTGCGAGGGCACCAGCACCCTGTTCGGCACCGAGTACTTCCACGAGGGCATGGCCTTCCTCAGCCAGTCCGGCCAGCTCTACCAGGAGCCGGGCATCGCCGCCTTCGGCAAGACCTACTGCTTCGGCCCCACTTTCCGCGCCGAGAAGAGCAAGACCCGGCGGCACCTCACGGAATTCTGGATGGTGGAACCCGAGGTGGCCTTCGCCCACCTCGACGACGTGATGATCCTGGGCGAGCGCATGACCAAGTACCTCATCCAGCGCGTGCTGGAGGGCCGCCAGGAGGAACTGAAGATCCTGGAACGCGACCAGGCGCCGCTGGAAACTGCCCTCAACACCACTTTCGACCGCATGACCTACACGGAAGCTGTGGACAAGCTCAAGACCCTGGGCAGCGACATCCAGTGGGGCGAGGATTTCGGCAACGACGACGAGACCATCCTCATGAACGCCACGGACCGGCCCCTGTGGGTGCACCGTTTCCCCAAGGTCTTCAAGGCCTTCTACATGGAACCCGATCCGGTGGATTCCCGGTTGGCCCTGGGCGCCGACCTGCTGGCGCCGGAAGGCTACGGCGAAGTCATTGGTGGCGGCGAGCGCGCATCCAGCCTCCAGTACCTCCTGGACCAGATCGAACACCACCAGCTCAACCGTGCCGACTACGAGTGGTATCTGGATGTTCGCAAGTACGGCAGCGTCCCCCACGCCGGCTTTGGCATGGGCCTGGAGCGGGCCGTGGCCTGGATCTGCCATCTGCCGCACGTAAGGGAGACCATCCCGTACCCCCGCATGATGGGTACGTTACGTCCCTGAGACTGTAGCCATACGCGGGGGCTGCGCCCCCGCGACATGAAAATCGCGCAGCGATTTTCGCCGTCACAACTGCATGACAACGCCGGGCAGCTTCTGAATGGCCTCGCGCAGGGGCGTCTCGGCCTGGTCGTGGGGCAGGGTGACCCAGAAGGTGTAACTGATGAAGGCGCCCTTGCAGTTGGCCTGGTGCTGCTCATCGCCTTCCACCTGGGGCCCCAGGTGGGTCAGGATCAGCTCCATGACCATGTCGGGGCGCAGTTCCTCCTGGCGCCCGATGATCTTCATGGGCACCCGGGTGGGGTAGGTGATTTCAGGACGACGGGGGGTGGCTTCTTCCATCCCTCATCCTCCCAGCTCTTTTACCTAGGCTCAATGCGCAGCATTGAGCCTAGCCGATCTCGATTTCCCGCAGATCCTTGCCCGGCTTGAAGCGGATGCTCTTGCCCTTGGGGATCTGGACGCTGGCGCCGGTCTTGATGTTCCGGCCCATGCCGCGTTTGCGGGGCCGGGGTTCAAAGACGCCGAAGCCCCGGATCTCAATGCGGTGGCTGTTGAGGAGGGCGTCTTTCAGGCGCTCTGTCAGCAGGTCCACCACCTGGAGGGCGGTGGCCCTGGAGCAGGGATGAACCTTCATCAGCGAATTGGCGATGTCGATCTTGATCATCAGCGACCTCGGACCATGGGGTGGGAGTGCCAGAATAGGGGAAGGAAGGTCAGCGTGCCAGGGTGATTTTTACGTCGGGCATGGGCGGCATGGCCATGGGCTTGGCAGGAGCCTGTTTGATGATGGGTGGGGCAGGTTTGCTGCCACCTTCCCGGCCGCCGCCCTGGGCGATGGACATGCCCCGTTCCATGTTGGACTTGGCCATGTCGGCCGTGGCCATGACGCCTTCCAGGCGGAGCTTGAACTCGCCCACGTTGGTGGCCCACAGGAGGGCTTCGTCCTCAGAAATGAGTCCCTGGCCCAGCAGGAAGTAGAGGCTCTGGTCGAAGGTCTGCATGCCGTACTGGGCCGTGCCGGAAGCGATGACATCCTTCAGCAGCTTGGTCTTGTCCTTGTCCTCGATGCAGGCGCGGACGGATTCCGTGGCCACCATGACCTCAACAGCGGGCACTCGGCCATGGCCGTCGGCCCTGGGCACCAGGCGTTGGGAGATGACACCCCTGAGCACGGAGGCCAATTGGAGGCGGATCTGCTTCTGGTGGTGGGGCGGGAACACGGAAATCACCCGGTTGATGGTCTCCGTGGCGTCCAGGGTGTGCAGGGTGCTGAAGACCAGGTGGCCCGTCTCGGCGGCGTGGAGGGCGGTCTCGATGGTCTCCAGGTCGCGCATTTCACCCACGAGGATGACATCGGGATCCTGGCGGAGGGCGGCCCGCAGGGCCGAGGAGAAGCTCTTGCAGTCGGCCTCTACCTCGCGCTGGTTCACGATGCTGAGGTTGTCCCGGTGCAGGTACTCGATGGGGTCCTCGATGGTGAGGATGTGCTCGGTGCGGGTGGAATTGATGAGATCGATCATGGCCGCCAGGGTGGTGGATTTGCCCGAGCCGGTGGTCCCCGTTACCAAGACCAGGCCCCGCTGCTCCTTGCAGATGGTCTTGAGCACCTTGGGCAGCATCAGGTCGTCGATGCTATAGATCTTCCGCGGGATCACGCGGAGCACCAGGCCCACGGTGCCGCGCTGGTTGAAGATGTTGCACCGGAACCGGCCCAGGCTGGGCACCGAATAGGCGATGTCGATGTCGAAGTTCTCCTTGAACTTCCCCTTCTGCTTGTCGCTGGCCATGATCGCGAAGGCCATGGCGATGGTGTCCTCCTGCACCAGCCGCTTGAACTGGGGCATGGGTGTGAGCTTGCCCCGGATGCGGGCGATGGGGTGGTTGCCGACCTTGAGGTGGAGGTCGCTGGCACCCTGCTCGCACACGATGGTGAGCAGTTCGTTGATGTGCATGATGTTCTCCCGAGGAGGGTTCTCCATCTTAGTCCCCCTCGGGACGAAGGGAAGGGGGCGCGGCAATCTACCCTCGAAAAACCGCATGGACTCTGGTAAAATCGAGGGTTCTGCCCGGCCTTTGCATGGGCCCCACCAGGAATGCCGATGACCCCTCTCGAGAAGATCCGCAACCTCGCCATCATCGCCCACGTCGATCATGGCAAGACCACCCTCGTCGACGCCCTGTTCAAGGGCGCTCATATGTTCCGGGACAACCAGCGGGTCCAGGAACGCGCCATGGACAGCAACGACCAGGAGCGGGAGCGGGGCATCACCATCCTGGCCAAGACGACCTCCCTGCATTGGGGCGGCTACCGCTTCAACATCGTGGATACGCCCGGCCACGCCGATTTCGGCGGCGAGGTGGAGCGGGTCCTGAGCATGGTGGACTCGGTGCTGCTGGTGGTGGACGCCTTTGACGGTCCCATGCCCCAGACCAAGTTCGTCACCCGCAAGGCCCTGGCCCTGGGCCTCCGCCCCATCGTGGTCATCAACAAGGTGGACCGTCCTGGCGCGCGCCCCGTCTGGTCCCAGGACCAGGTCTTCGACCTGCTCATCGAACTGGGCGCCACGGAGGCGCAGCTCGATTTCCCCTGCGTCTTCGCCAGCGCCAAGCTGGGCTACGCCATGCTGGACATGAACGACCCCAGCGAGAACCTGGACCCGCTCTTCGATACCATCGTCAAGCACTGCCCCCACCCCACCGGCAGCTCCGATGCACCCCTCCAGATGCTGGTCACCCTCATGGACTGGAGCGACTTCGTGGGCCAGATCGGCATCGGCCGCATTGTGAATGGCCGCATCCACGTGGGCGACAGCGTGGCCCTCATCAAGCGCGATGGCTCCATCCAGCAACAGAAGATCACCCAGCTCTACGGCTTCGAAGGCCTCACCCGCATCCAGCTCACCGAGGGCAGCGCCGGCGAGATCGTGGCCATCGCGGGCATCGAGGACATTCGCGTCGGCGAGACCATCGCCGATGCCAGCAATCCCACGGCCCTGGAATACGTAGACATCGACGAGCCCACCATCTCCATGATGTTCATGGTGAATGCCGGGCCCTTCGCCGGCCAGGACGGCAAGTACATCCAGAGCCGCCGCATCCGGGAGCGCCTCCAGAAGGAACTGCAGCACAACGTGGCCCTGCGGGTGGAGGATACGGAAAGCCCCGATTCCTTCAAGGTGAGCGGCCGTGGCGAATTGCACCTCTCCGTGTTGATCGAGAGCATGCGCCGCGAGGGCTTCGAGCTCTGCGTGAGCCGACCCGAGGTGATCCTCCACTACACCGAGCAGGGCGAGAAGCTGGAACCCTACGAAGACGTCACCATCGACATCCCCGAGGCCTACATGGGCGTCACCATGGAGCACATGGGCAACCGCAAGGCCGAGATGCAGGACATGGGCAACGAGGGTGGGCGCCTGCGCCTGCACTTCAAGATTCCCTCCAGAGGCCTCATCGGCTTCCGCAACGAGTTCATGACCGACACCCGCGGCGAGGGCATCATCCACAGCCTCTTCAGCCACTACGGCCCCCACAAGGGCGAGCTGACCAGCCGCAAGAACGGCGTGCTCATCAGCATGGACACCTGCGAGGCCGTGGGCTTCGCCCTCATGAACCTCGAGGAGCGTGGCGTCATCTTCATCCAGCCGGGCACCAAGTGCTACGAGGGCATGATCGTGGGCGAGCACGCCCGGGAGAATGATCTGGTGGTGAACGTGGCCAAGGCCAAGAAGCTTTCCAACATGCGCTCCAGCGGCAGCGACGAGGCCACCCGCATCACTCCGCCCCGGGAGCACACCCTCGAGCAGGCCCTGGAGTACATCGAACCCGACGAGCTGGTGGAGGTCACCCCCAACTTCATCCGCATGCGCAAGCGGGTGCTGGACACCAGCGATCGAAAGAAGTCGGAAAAGCGGTCGGACGGGTAGGCCGATGGCGGGAGCCTGAAGACTACCTCCCGATCCCAGCCTCTTCGCCTACCCTCACCCCATGACCCAGCCCTACCACGCCCCGCCCCGTGCCAGCTTCCTGCAGAAGCTCGGTCCGGGCGGTATGGCCTCGCTGGGACTGGCGATCGTGACAGTTTTGGGTGGCGCGGGCCTGCCCTGGATCTACCGTTGCCGGCAGGTCCTGCGCGGGATCCACGGTGATGAGCCCGTCGTCGCTGATGCCATCCTCGTGCTCGGCCGGTGCCTGGAAGAGAACCGACTGACGCCGGTCTTCGTGGCCCGTCTGGCCCACGCCGAAACGCTCTGGCGTCGCGGCTTCGCGCCTCGCCTCTTCCTGGCCGGCGGCACCACCGGCACGGCACGGTGCAGCGAGGCGGAGGCCGGGCGGGACTGGCTGGTGGCCAGGGGCATCCCCGAAGCGGTCATCCTCCTGGAGGGACGCAGCCAGGACACCCTCGAGAACCTGTTCAATGTCCGGGCCGAAATGCGGTTGGCGGGCTGGCGGACCCTCTTGATGGTCTCGGATCCCCTGCATCTGGCCCGGGCCCGGGCCATGGCCCAGGGCCTGTCCCTGGCGGTGGGCTGCAGTCCCGCACTGGCTTCCCCCCCGCGCCGCGGTTCTTTGGGCTGGTGGCGCCGGGCGGCCCTGGAGGGTTTCCTCCTGCATTGGTACTACACGGGGATGCTCTATAGCCGGTTGATCCAGAGTGAACGGCAACTCGAACGTGTCACCTAAGTCTCATATCCAAACCCCGGCCTGCCGAAAGGGTGACGGGAGGATGGATTGCTCGATCGAAGGCTCCTGAATCGCTATTCCCAGCGCCTCTCTCCCGGTGCTGCCGCCCTTGATCGTCTGGCCGGGGCCATCCACGCCCTGAACCACTCGGGGGGCACGGGCGATCCGTTCGTTCTGGCGAAGAGCCTGGAACTGCTGGTGAATCAGCTGGGCGCGTCCCAGGCCACCCTGGTGATGGTGAGCGGCGGGCTGGCGGAAACCCGCTGGTGGCACCCGGAACAGGAAGGCGAGGAACCGCCCGCGGCCGTCCCCTCCTTCTGCGAGTGGCTGGTGGAACATCCCGAGCGTACCCTCGTGATCCGGGACATGGCCACCGGGCCCCATGCACAGCACCTGGACGGCTCCCAGCACCTTCCCCACAAGGCCGCGCTGGGCTGCACCCTGCGTCTGGGGAAAAGCGTCAAGGCGCTGCTGTTCGTGTTCTTCGACCAGCTCCGTTCCTTCCCGCGGGCCGAGTTCGCCCTCCTGGAAGCCGTGGCCGGATTCATGGGCCGGGTGGTCGAGATCGAGGATCTCAAACAGTCCCTGCACCGCCCGGGTGATGGAGGACAGTTCCACCCGGGACGCCGAAACGGACCTGCCGAACCTCCAGTATCTGGAGATCTGGCAGAAGGCCATGCTGGAATCCGATCAGCGGCCCGAGAGCCTGGTGGTGGCCGAGTGCCACCTGACCATCCAGAACAAGGAAGACGTCGCCCGGCTCGTCAAGGCCGCGGAAGGCGTGCGGGCGGGCGACCTGGTGGTGAGGGTGGCGCCCCGGCGCTTCCTGATCATCTTCCGACAGACCCCTCGCAGCGTCGCCCACATCCTCCTGCTGCGCTTCCGCATGCACCTGGAAGGGGCGCTCATGGGGGCCACGCTGTGGGTCCCGGGCGCGGAAGCATTGGGGCTGGAATCCTGCCAACCGCGCCTGGACGCTGCCCTGGCCGAAAGCCGTGCCATGGAGCCGCCGGGTCTCGCCTGGCACCTTCCGGTGGGCTTCCAGGAGGAACCTCTCCCACGGCGACGGAGCGCCCCCAAGCCCACCGCGCCCCAGCGCTGGGAGCCCCCCACGCTGCGGAAGGCCTGAACGACGCGAGGGCTGCCAGACTGGATGGATCATGGCCGGCCACCTCATCCTCGTCCCCACGCCCATCGGCAATCTCGGCGACCTCACGGACCGCGCCCGGGAGGCCTTGGCCTACGCGGACCTGGTGGCCTGCGAGGACACCCGGCGCACGGGCGGTCTGCTGAAGCATCTCGGCATCGACAAGCCCCTGCTGCGCTTCGACGATCATGCGGGGGACGCCGCCTTCGAGCGGCTGGGCCTGGAGCTGGCCTCGGGCCGCACGGTGGCCTACTGCAGCGATGCTGGCATGCCCGGCATCAACGATCCCGGCTTCGAGATCGCCCGGGCGGCCCGGGCTGCCGGCGCGAAGGTCACGGTGCTGCCGGGCGCCTCGGCGGTGCTGCTGGCGGTGGTGGCCTCGGGGCTGCCCTGCCACACCTTTGGCTTCTGGGGCTACCTGCCGAATCGCAGCGAACCGCGGCGCACCATGCTTCAGAAGCTGGGTGCTGAGGAGGCGACGGTGGTGGTCTTCGAGACGCCCCATCGCATCCACGATACGCTGGCGGATCTGGAAGAGCTGTTGCCGGATCGCGAGATCGCCCTGGGCCGGGAGCTCACCAAGCTGCACGAGACCTGGTACCGCGGCACGCCTGTTCAGGTGAAGGCACAGCTGGGCCGTGAGGACCGGGGCGAGATGGTGCTGGTGCTGGCGGGAGCCGCCGCCAAGCGGGTGGTCACGGCGGCGGAGGCCGCCTTCGACGGCGAGCACCTGCCGGACTGGGCGAAGGCCTACCTCGCCGCCGCCCGGGAAGGCGGCATGACCCTGCGCGAAGCCGTGAAGCCCCTGGCCAAGCACCTGGGCATCTCTGCCTCGGAGCTGTACCGGATCGCCACCGCACTTTGAAGGCCGAAAACCGGAAAGCGGAAAAGCTGGAAGACAGAGGATGCAGAAGGCCAGAGAGAAAAGTAAAAGACATTTCAGCCACCGATGAACACCGATGGACACCGATAAAAGAAGGAAGAGACCAAGCTGATTGCAGATGGCGCGGCTGAAGGGAAAGGCCATTTGCCGGTGATGAACGGTGATGCACGGTGATCTTGCAGGGCCGTTCTCAGACCAAGCCGCCATCCAAGATGAAGATTCACCACGGAGACACCGAGGCCACGGAGGTTGCACGGAGGCCTCCGTTACGCTTCATCATGGGCATGGGCAGGCCGAAGGCCGCTTCCGGCAAAGCCGGAAGCCACAGGAGGCGCCGGGCGTGGATTCCCCTGAAGCGATCCAGGCCCGGCGCCTCCTGTGTGCCCAAGCTTGGGTTGGACGGGCCCCATCACTGTGAATCACCGTGCATCAAGGGTTGAAAGCAGTTCTGCTGTCAGCCTTGATGCAATCCGGGCTTTCCGGGCGGATGCTCCAGGCCTGATCGGTGTTCATCAGCAGTTATCGGTGTTCATCGGTGGTCCAGCTTTTCTCTGTGCCTTCTGTGGCACTCTCTGTCCTTCCCCCGCCTCCGCATGCGTTGGCGGGGGCCCTACGTTGCGTTCCTGCTTTTCAAACCTTAGGGCATGCCGAAACCCCCCGGGGCCATCTATGCTGAATGAGATGCCTCGCGATCCGCTGTCTCGCCTGCAATGGCTGGTGTTCGTGCTGGTGAGTGCGGTGTTCACCACGGTCTACATCCCCCAGCCGGTGCTGCCGGTGCTGCGTCAGCAGTTCGGGGTGGGCGCGGGTGCGGCCTCGCTGACGGTGTCGGCGGTGGTGCTGGGCATCGCGCTGGGCAACCTGCCCTTCGGGGCCCTGGCGGACCGTCTGCCCATCCAGCCCATCCTGCTCACGGGCGGCCTGGTCATCACGGTGGCGGGTCTGGCCTCAGCCCTGGCACCCACGCTGCCTCTGCTGGTGGTGGCGCGCTTCGTCCAGGGCCTGTTCATCCCTGCGCTGACCACCTGTCTGGTGGCCTACCTGGCGCGGGTGATGCCGGCCGATCGGCTCAACGTGGTGATGGGTTCCTATGTGTCGGCCACAGTCGTGGGCGGTCTTTCCGGTCGCCTGCTGGGCGGCTTCATCCTGCCCGCCGAGCACTGGCGCTGGGCCTTCTTCGCGGCGGCGACGCTCCTGCTGGCCGCCACCCTGGCGGCCTACGCGGGCCTGCCCCCCGAGGCTGCGCCCAGTCAGGCGGAACGAGAGACTGTGCGCTTCCGGGACGTGCTGTTCCGCCATGACCTGCTCCGCATCTACTGCGTGGCGGCGGGGGCCATGTTCGTGTTCTCCTCTGTGTTCAACTACATGCCCTTCTACCTGCACGGCGCGCCCTTCCACTGGTCCACCCGGGCCGTCACCCTGCTCTACCTGTCCTACCTCGTGGGTGTGGTGATCGGCCCCCTGGCGGGGAAACTGAGCAACCGGGTGGGCAACGGCACCGCCATGGTGCTGGGGGCCCTGATCTTCGGCGCGGGGCTGGTGGTGACCCTCATCCCGAAGGGCTGGGTCATGGCCCTGGCGCTGGCGCTCGTCTGCGCGGGCTTCTTCACCCTGCACGCTGCGGCGGCCGGGGCCCTCAACCGCAAGCTCTCGGCGGGGCGCGGCCGGGCCAACGCCTTCTACGTGCTCTTCTACTATCTGGGCGGTGCCGCGGGCATCACCCTCAGCGGCCACGCCTACCAGCTGGCGCAGTGGCATGGGGTGGTGGCCGTGGCGGGCCTCGCGTTGCTGGTACCCCTCAGCACCGGTGCACTGGAGATGCGGGCCCCAGGCGATGCGAGCCCCAGGTAGTTGGTTCCCTCGAAGCGCTGGACAGGATGCTGGTGCGGGCCTGCTGCTGGGCCTGGTCCCGGGTGAGCTCGCCCTTCTGCACCTTGGACCCCAGGCCTGCGGGCAGGCTACCGGGATCCTTCGCCGCAGTTGACTCGCCCGCCCGGGCCTCGCCCGACCCGTCTTCCCAGGGCCAGGAGGCGTCCCTCCAGATAACCCTGGCAGGCCGTGGCGGTTTCATGGAGGCAGGCCTTCCCTGGATAGATTTCGTAGCGCGCGCGGTAGGTCACGGGCGTCATGTTGGGCATCACCACATTGGCGCCGCGGCCCAGGGCCAGCTCGTGGCCTTGGACACCGCTCAGCGTGGCGAGGGCCGTGGTGCTGGGAATGTTGGCCTCAGGGCAGGCCAGGCGCGTGAGGGCGATCACCTTGAGGGTGGTGAGCTCATCGTTGGGCACCTGCTCGGTCGGCGCCGCGATGAAGCAGGCCGCCTCCGGACCACCCAGCGGCGTGCGGGGGCTGGGCAGGAAGGGGCCCACGCCGAGCATGTCCATGTCGAAGTCGCGGAAGCGGAGGATGTCGGTGGCCAGGGTGTCCCAGGTCTGGCCGGGGAGGCCCACCATGACGCCGGTGCCGATCTCGTAGCCCATGGCGCGCATCCGCGCCAGTTGGGAAAAACGGTTGCTGCGCCGACCCGGCAGGTCGGGATGGACCCGCTGGTAGAGGAGCGGATCTCCCGTCTCGAAGCGCAGCAGGTAGCGATCCGCGCCGGCCTCCTTCCAGGTCTGCAGGTCCCTGTCGCTGCGCTCGCCCAGGGACAATGTGATGGTCAGTGGGGTCTCCCGCTTGATGGCGCGGATGCAGTTGGCGATCAACTCCCGCGTGAGGCCGGGATCTTCGCCAGCCTGAATCACCACGCTGCCGTAGCCGAGGCGCGCCGCTTCGCGGGCACAGTCCAGGATCTCCTCCCCGTCCATGCGGTAGCGGTCCAGGCCTTGGGCAGGCGCGCGCAGGCCGCAGTAGAGGCAGGAGCGGACGCAGTGGCTGGAGGCTTCGATGAGCCCGCGCAGGTGGACCTCGTCGCCCACGTGGGCGGCCCGGATCGCATCAGCCTCAGCCCAGAGCCATGCCAGGGCCTGCGGATCCCCTTCCTGGAGCCAGGCCTTCACCCAGCCCGGATCGGGAAGATGGTCAGTGTTGCACTGCATGGAGGGCGTCCAGGGCTTCGGGGAAAGGGCGCAGGGCCCGCTCGAAGATGCCGAAGGCATAGGCGATGGCCAGCCCGTAGTTGGTGATGGGCACCCCGGCGGCCTCGCAGCGGTGGAGGCGGGACAGCAGCTCGCGGCGGTTGCCCATGCAGTTGCCGCAGTGGACCACCAGGCGGTAGGGCGAGAGATCTGCGGGGAAGTCCCGGCCCTGGACTGTGTCGAATACCAGGGGATCTCCGACTTTCTGCTCCAGCCAACGGGGCAGTTTCACCCGGCCGATATCCTCTTCTGTGGGATGGTGCGTGCAGCCCTCTGCCACGAGCACCCGGTCCCCGCCACGCAGGTTCTCGATGGCGAGGGTGCCCCGCACCTGGACTTCCAGGCCGCCGTGGAAGCGGCTCATGAGGATGCTGAAGGAAGTCATGGCCACGGCATCCGGCACATCCTGGGCCACGGATTGGAAGGCCTGGGAATCCGTGACCACCAGGGCCGGCAGGTGCTTCAGTGCCGACAGGGCCCGGGACAGTTCCCGGGCCTGCACCACCAGGGCGATTCCCGCGCCATCCAGCACATCCCGTACGGCCATGACCTGGGGCAGGATGAGGCGACCCTTGGGGGCCGAAGCGTCGATGGGCATGACCAGCACCGCCACCTCGCCGGCGGGCACCAGATCCGCCAGCAGGTGGCGCGAGTCGAGGTGATCGGCGGGCGCGGCCTGCAACAGCGCCTCCAGCAGTTCGGCTAGGCCCTGGCCGTGCAGGGCCGACACTGGCACCACGGCCGCGCCGGGGATGACTGGCAGCTCGGCGCCCGGGGCCAGGTCGTCCTTGTTCATGGCCACCACGGTGGGGATGTGGCGGGCCTGCAATTCAGCCAGCAGGCCCAGTTCGAAGGCACCCCAGGCGCCCCGCTCCGCCACGAGAATGCCCAGGTCCACCCGGTCGAGCACGGCCAGGGACCGGGCCATGCGGGCCGTGCCCAGGGCCCCCGCGTCATCCAGGCCCGCCGTATCCACGAAGAGCACGGGGCCCAGGGGCAGCAGTTCCATGGGCTTCTCCACGGGATCCGTGGTGGTGCCCGCCTGGGGGGACACGATGGCCACCTGCTGGCGCGTGAGGGCGTTCAGGAGGGCGGATTTCCCCACGTTCCGGCGGCCAAAGAGGCCGATGTGGAGCCGCAGGGTCCGCGGCACTGGTGGCAGCTCAGCAGAACACATCACGCTCTCCCACCAGGACGCGGCCCACCATGGCTTCCGCCCGCCGCCGGGCGGGGCCTTCCATGCTGGCGAGACTCGCGGTCATCCGCTGCTCCGCCGCCCGTCGCGTGGCGGGGCTGGCGTGGTCGACCAGGTACTCCTGCAGGGTGGCCAGGGCGTTGGGCTGGCAGTGGGCCTTGATCGCGCCGGGCTTGGCCAGGTCCATGAAGTCGGCGCCGGTGCGGCCCATGCGGTAGCAGCTGGTGCAGAAGCTGGGGATGAAGCCCATTTCGGCGAGATCGCGCACCACCTCGTCGAGGCTGCGGTGATCCCCCAGGGAGAACTGCGCTCCGCCCTCCGGGACATCTTCCTCGTAGCCACCGGGGCTGGTGCGGCTGCCGGCGCTGATCTGGCTGATGCCCAGGTGCAGGGCCTCCCGACGCACCGAGGGCCGCTCCCGGGTGCTGAGGATCATGCCCGTGTAGGGAACGGCCAGACGCAGGATGGCAATGAGCTTGAGGAAGTCGGCGTCGGTCACGGCCCGGGGCGGCGCCTCGCTGGTGGCGGAGCCCTCGGCAGGCTCGATGCGCGGCACGCTGATGGTGTGCGGTCCGCAGCCGAAGCGGGTTTCCAGATGGCGGGCGTGGTGCAGGAGGGCCAGTAGTTCGAAACGCCAATCGGACAGGCCGAAGAGGGCGCCGATGCCCACGTCGTCGATGCCCGCCTGCATGGCCCGGTCCATGGCGCCCAGGCGCCAGTCGAAGTCCGCCTTGAGGCCCCGGGGATGCATCCTCGTGTAGGTATCGCGGTGGTAGGTCTCCTGGAAGAGCTGGAAGGTGCCGATCTCGGCCTCCTTCAGGCGCCGGAAGTCCGCAACCTCGAGGGGCGCGATGTTCACGTTCACGCGACGGATGGTGTCGCCTTCGTGGCGCACGGCGTAGACGGTTTCAATGGCCTTGAGAAGGTAGTCAAGGCCTTCTCCCGGATAGGCTTCGCCCGCCACCAGCACCAGGCGTTTCTGGCCCTGGGCCAACAGGTGCCTCACCTCGGCGGCGATCTCCGCCTGGTTGAGGGCCCGTCGCGGCAGGTCTCGGTTGGAGGCCCGGAAGGCACAATAGAGGCACTCGTTCCCGCAGAGGTTCGACACGTAGAGAGGCGCGAACAGCACGATGCGGTTCCCGTAGATCGCCTCCTTCACCCAGCGGGCGGTGGAGAAGAGTTCCCGCAGCAAGTCCGGATTCTGCAGCGCCAGTAGGGGGGGCAGGTCCTGGTCCTCCAGCCCCTTCAACTCCCGCGCCTTGGCCAGGACTTCGCGGGTTCGGACTGGGTCCTCAGTGGGCGTCGCCGCCAACGCCGAGAGGATAGAAGCCTCATCCAGGGGAAACGACTCTGACTGGCCGCGCATGGGAAGAACCTCCCTATGGGAATGCCGCGCTTTAACATAACCCAGAGGTCGTCTTTAAGCCAGTCCCCGACGAAAGAACCTACTCAGGCCCGGGTCGGCTGTGCGCGGGGGAATAGGGTGTACCAGCCGATGGTGCCCAGGATCAGCAGGCCGCCCAGCAGGGCCCAGGGCGAGGGGCGCTCGCCCATGCCCAGGAAGACCCAGACGGGATTGAGCACGGCTTCCAGGGTACCCGTCACCACCGCGGCCGTGGCGGTCAGGTGGCGCATTCCCGCGTTGAACAGGAGGTAGGCGAGGCCGATCTGGAAGATACCCAGGTAGAGGAGGCTGCCCGCCTGGGGCAGGGTGGGGTGGAAGCCCCGCAGGGCCGCGGGCGCGCAGAGCACGGCCACCAGGAGGTTGCCGAGGAGGATGGCGCTGATGGGATCCACGCCGGGGCGGCGGTCCCGCTGCAGCTTGAGGGTCAGCGAGAAGAGGGCCAGGCAGAGGCCCGAGGCCACGCCCAGCAGATTGCCCACGAGACTGCCCAGGCCCAGGCGGCCGACGAAGAAGAGACCCATGGCGGCCACGCAGAGCCCCACAGCCGCCAGGTCCCGGCCTCGCAGGGCGCGGCCCGTGAGCCGGGGTTCCAGGAAGACCAGGTAGATGGGCGCCGAGAACTGGAGAAAGATCGCGTTGGCGGCGGTGGTGAGCTTGGTGGCGCTCACGAAGAGGATGAGCACACCCGCGTAGGACGCGGCGCAGGCCAGGGACAGCGCATCCGGCCTGGGGAAGGGCCGCCCGCCCCGCAGCCGCACCACGGCAGCGATGGTGAGGGCCGCCACCAGGCTGCGGGCGCAGGCGATCTGGAGCGCGCCCAGGGGCAGCACCTTGATGAAGAGGCCGCTGGAACTCCAGAGCAGGGCGGCCAGGGCCACCAGGAAGGCACCCCGAGTCGTGTCGGCGGTTCGGTTCATCCGCTCATTGGAACACTGATCCGCTGCCCGGCCCGCTGCGGTTAGACAGAGCCAAGGTTGAAGATGCGCCGCCAGCCCTGGAAGCGCACGGGCTTGTCCAGGTGCACCAGCGACCAGCAGGCTTCTTCCGGATCAGCCACGGGAGAATGCCACTGGCCTGCCTGGTGGGAGATCCAGTCACCGGGGTAGAGGTGGGCTGGGCCGTCCTGAAGCCGGCCCGACAGGATCACGGAGCATTCCTGGCCCTGGTGCTCGTGGGAAGGAGCTTGGCGGCCCGCGGGCAGCTTGGCCAGATAGAGGATCGAGCCGCTGGCTGGCGTCCGGCCCACCTGGGCCAGATGGGCGCCGCCGAGGCCCCAGCGCAACCAGCGCAGGGGCGCCTCCGAGGGCAGGATGGAGACGAGTGACTCGGGGGGCGTTCCTGGCGCGAGGACGATGGGTTCCAGGGGGAACCCCTGGGTCCGCCGGCAGGCCTCGCAATGGCCGAGGTGGACACGCAGCAGCAGGGACAGAAAGGTGTCGCCTGTGGCCGCCACGGCCTGCCAAGCCTCGGGCTCAGGGTGATGCTGGGGGCCGCGCGGGACGCGACCTTCCCGCAGCGCCGCCAACGCTCCTGCCAAGGCCTGTTCCGCCAGCGGGGCGGGCTCATCACCGAGGGCCTGACGGAGGATGCCGGGAGTGCGCTCGAAGGTGCCCAGGAAGGTCTGGCAGGGTGGACAGAGGATGAGATGCAGCTTCAGCCCAAGCCATTCAAAGGGCCCCAGCGCGCCCTCTTCATAGGCCGTCAAAAGGTCCGTGACGCGTTCGCAGGTGGGGATCAGGACGGTCATCGCCCCTCCAGGGAAGGGGGTGCGAATTCAGGCAGCAGGGCCCGGAGGGCCAGGCGGGCCCGGTGCACGCGCTGGCGCACCAGTTCGCGCGTGATGCCCAGGTGGCTGGCGATCTCCTCGGTATTCCAGCCCTCCAGGTCACGGAGCACGAAAACCGACCGCTGGTCGTCAGAGAGCCGATCCAGTCCCAAGCGAACCCTGGCCTTCAGCTCATCCTGCTCCACCTTCATCTGCGCCTCCGGGTCCTCACTCCAATCCAGGTTGGTGTCGACGTCCATGTGATGCCCGTCGTCCCCGAAACGTGGCATCAGATCTTCAATGGCGTCCTCCCGGCGCCGGATCCGCTTCCGGCGGGCCATGAGCGCCTGGTTTACGCAGATGCGGTAGGCCCAGGTGCTGAACTTGCTCGCTCCCTGGAAGCCTGGCAATTCCCGGTGGATGGTGAGCAGGGCGTCCTGGAGGGCATCCTGGCTTTCGGCCTCGTTGCCGAGAATCCGGTCGATGACCCGGAACAGCATGCCGAGGTGGGGGCGCACCAGTGCCTCGTAGGCCGCCGCGTCGCCCGTGGCGGCCGCGAGCACGAGCGCCGTCTCGGTACGGCCCGGGGCAGTCGGTTCAGACATCCGCAGGCCCCTCTGCTGGCTTGGCGAGGCGAGGCAGGCGCACCGTGAAGGCCGAGCCGAGCCCCGACCCGCGGCTGCTGGCCCGCACCTCACCACCATGGCGGGTGACGATCTCCTTGACCAGAAAGAGCCCCAGGCCCGTGCCGGCCACCTGGCGGGTCATCTCATCGCCCACCCGGAAGAACCGGTGGAAGATCCGGGGCAGGTCCTTGGTCGCGATGCCGTGGCCCAGGTCGCTGACCACGATCAACACGTCCTCCCCATCTCCGTCCAGAGTCACCGTGGTGGCGCGAGGCTCCGCGGCGTACTTGTAGGCGTTGGATAACAGGTTCTCGATGACAGTACCCAGAGCCTTGGCGTCGGCCTGGGCCCACAACGGTTCCGTGGTGAATTCCAGCCGGAGGTCCAGGGCGCCAGCGCCCAGGCGCTGATCCATGGCCTCGCAGACTCCGCGCAGCCAGGGCTCCAGCTCCAGAGGCGCCAGATGCAGGACCAGGCTGCCGGACTCGGCCCGGGCCACGTCGAGCAGGTTGCCCACCAGTTCGTTGAGCCGGTCGAGATCCTTCTCCATGAGACCGCGGATCCGTGTCCGCTGTTCGTCCGGGAGGGTGCGGGTGAAGAGGGTCTCGGTCCAGACCCGCAGTGAAGCGATGGGGGTCTTCAGCTCGTGGGTCACGGCCGAAGTGAAATTGCGCTGCCGCAGCTTGAGGTCGAGTTCTTCCGCCAGTTTGCGGTAGAGGAGCACGAAACCTGAGAGCACGGCCACGACCATGAAGGCCCCTTCGGTGGCGGCTCGGAACACCGAATGCCAGCGCTGGTTCCGCAGCTCGATCATGGGCTCGGGGCGCAGGGCCAGGAAGCCCGCGCCATCCAGCAGGGCCAGATCATCGGGCGTGATCGGGGAGGGCACTACCACCACATGCGGGAAGGAGCGGTGGATGGCCTGGCGGCGCAGTTCGAGGCTGGGCAGCGCGGCGAAGCGGCCTTCCACCGATCCGCTGCGGGAAGTGGGATCCGGGCGGGCGTGAATGAAGGTGAGAATGCTGAGGCTGTCCATCTGCCAGGCCTCGGCCCGGCTGGCATGGAGCGCCTGGGTCCGAGCCTCGAGCAGGCGTCCGGATTCCCGGATCTGCACGTTGATCCACCAGCCCACCTGGACGCAGAGCACCAGGGAGACGGCCAGGAAGACGACCCGCTGGAGCGGGAAGGTCGGAGGGGGGCGGAATGCCATGGCTCCATCTTGGGACAATCCGGCCCGGTTTGGCCGGTTGGGTTGTGCTTGGCAGTCTCCCCAGGAACGGCCATTCTGGAGATCCATGTCCAACGAGAACCAATCCTCGGGCCCCAAGCCGCTGCCGCCACCGGCCAAGACCAGCTCTGGCCCCAGACAGGTGCCCACCGCCCCGTCTCCGCGCCCCCAGGGGGCCGAGCTGCTGGCCGAGCTGATGCAGACGCAGCGTCAGCTCACCCAGACCATGCACGAGAACCGCGACCTGCGCGCCAAGCTGGGACGGCGTTCCCATCAGATGCAGGTGCTGCAGCACGTGTCGGAGATCCTGGCGGCCACCTCCAAGGGCAGCCAGGTGGTCAGCGTGGTGCTCGACGTGTTGGCCCAGGAATTCCATTGCCAGAAGGCCATGGTGTGGACGCTGGAGGACGGCGGTGCGAACTATGTGCCGAAAGAAGGGACGGGCCTCGCCCGGGCCGAATGGTCCACCCTGCGGCTGCCGGCCCCAAACCCCTTCCCGGAAACGCCCCTGGTGCTCTTCCAGAGCCAGTGGCTGGATCCGGCCTGCGGTGGCGACTACCTGCAGGTGCTGCGCGAAGGCGAGGGCCTCCAGCTCTATTTTGTCCCCTTCGAACACCAGCTGCTGCTGCTTGGATTCGCCATCCTGGCCATGCCGGGCGACCGCCGCATGGAGGAGGAGGATCTCGATTCCATCGCCATTCTGCAGCGGCAGACCGCCATCTCCCTCTACAACGCCTGGCTCTTCCGGGATCTCTCCGAGCAGCGCGACGCCCTGCAGCGGCAGACCCTGGAGTTGGAGCGGGTCAACGCCGCTCTGCGGGAGGCCGACCAGTTGAAGAGCGAGTTCCTGGCACTCACCAGCCACGAGCTCCGCACACCGCTCACGGGCATCCTCGGCTTCACCCGGCTGGTCATGGACGGCCTCTACGATGATGCCGAAGAGATGCGCTCCATGCTGCAGGACAGCTACAGCTCCGGCCAGCATCTGCTGGGCTTGCTGAATGACATTCTCGATCTGGCCAAGATCGAATCCGGGAAGATGGAAGTCCATCCGGAGCCCTTCAGCCTCGCCCTCCTGCTGGAGGAAGTGAAGCCCATCGCCGAGGCCTATCCCCGCAAGCCGGACGTGCAAGTGTTCTGGCCAGCAGTCGACGACATCCCCGAGGTGGTGGTGGATCCGAACCGCCTGAAGCAGGTGCTGCTCAACCTGCTTTCCAACGCCCTCAAGTTCACCAAGGAAGGCAGCGTCAGCGTCCAGGTGGAGCGCCACCCCGGCATCGTCACCCTGCTCGTGGTGGATACGGGCATTGGCGTGAGCCAGGAGGCCCAGGCGCGGCTGTTCCAGAAATTCGCCCAGGCCGAAGGCGGCCACAGCCGGGAGTTCGGGGGCACCGGTCTCGGCCTTGTCATCTGTAAACACATGATGGAGATGATGGGCGGCACCATCAGCCTCACCAGCGAGGGCCTCGGCAAAGGTAGTTCCCTGCGGATCACGATGGCGATCGCTTGAGGGCCGCGGCTCTGGCGAGCCGTCGCTCCAGGCGCGGAGCTGGCGCTTCGCGGTAGGTGAACGGGGCCTGCCGCAGACCACGGGGTGAACGACCGGGGCGGTCGTGGGACAATGGCGGGTGCCTTCTGGAGTTTCAATGGCCTACGTCCGCCGTCCCGACTTCCTGCCCTTCACCCGACCCATGGTGGGCGAGGAGGAGATCGCGGAGATCATCGACACCATCCACAGCGGGTGGCTCACCACGGGGCCCAAGTCCGCGAAGTTCGAAGAGGCGCTGCAGGCCTACAACGGCGTGCCCCACTGCCTGGCCATGAACAGCGCCACCACGGCCCAGGAGATCACCCTGCAGGTGCTCCACCTGCAGCCGGGGGACGAGGTGATCACCACGTCGCTGACCTGGGTGAGCACCCTCAGCACCGTGGTGCTGCAGGGCGGCGTGCCGGTGCTGGTGGACATTGACCCCGTCACGCTCAACCTCGATCCGGCCAAACTCGAAGCCGCCATCACGCCCCGCACCAAGGGCATCATCCCCGTGCACCTCACGGGCCTGCCCTGCCCCATGGACGCCATCTGGGCCATTGCGGAACAGCACGGCCTCTGGGTCATCGAGGACGCGGCCCAGGCCATGGGCGCCCAGTACAAGGGCACCAGGATCGGCGGCAATCCTCGTTCGGTCATGAGCGTCTACAGCTTCCACCCCAACAAGAACATGACCACGGGCGAAGGCGGCGCCATCGCCTTCTTCACCGACGAGTACGAAAGCCGCATCAAGCGCCTGCGCTTCCACGGCATCGACCGGGACGCCTGGAAGCGCTTCGCCAAAGAGGGCAGCCCCCACACGGAAGTGTTCGAGCCCGCCCGCAAGGCCAACTTCATGGACCTGCAGGCGGCCATGGGCCTGCATCAGATCCAGAAGCTGGACGGCTTCAACGTGCGCCGGGGCGTGCTGTTCCACCGCTACCTCGACCTGCTGAAGGACATCGACGAGGTACTGCTGCCCTGGCCCGGCGACGCTGACCACGGCCACTGCTTCCACCTCTTCGTGCTGCGCGTCCTTCCCGAGAAGCTGGGCCTGGACCGCGACGCCTTCGTGGCGGCCCTCAAGGAGGAGAATATCGGCACCGGCATCCACTACCGGCCGGCCCACGTCCATCCCTGGTACCGGGACTACTACGCGGCCCACCCCCAGCACCTGCCCAAGGACGGCCTGCCCCATGCGGAAGGGAGCGGCGAGCGCCTCCTGAGCCTGCCCCTCTGGCCGGGCCTCACCGAGGCCGACCAGGATCAGGTGGTGGCGGCCATCAGACAGGTCATCGCCGCGGCCAGGACGCAATCCCGAGTCAGCCTCTGACCATCTCGCGCCGCTCGTGGGGCAGGGTCGGCACCGGGGCGTAGACCGTGGACTGGGGATCCACCATGTAGAGGTTCTCCACCCGGCCCGTGTAGGCGCAGGCGAACTGCTGGATCTGATCCGCGAAGCGGGTCTGCTCGTCCCGGTCCCGGAAGATGGGCCCCCAGGTGGGATTGAAGGCGGCTTCCACCCCACTCAGCAGGCCCTTGATTTCCAGGCTGAGGAGCGCCACCCGCCCCTGCAAAGCCTCGGCGCTGGCGGCCAACTGCGTGGCCTCGTGGTCCAGAGCGGCCATGGCCTCGGTGCTGAGGCGGGGGCCCAACACGTGGCGGCGGGCGCGATTGCGCTTCCACTGATCCTGGAATACCGAGGCCCGTCGTTGGGCCCGCCGCCGGGCGGTCTCCAGCCGGAACAGTTCCCGCAGGTCGGCGCTCTTGGCCTCCAGCAGGGCCAGCTCCCGTTCCAGCTCTGGCACCAGCAGAAGGGTGCGCCAGGAGGCATTCTTCTTCGAGCGCAGCACATCGCCATAGATGTGATCGCCCACGTAGAGGATCTGCTCGCCGCCGGCCCCGAGCTGCGCCTCCAGCCAGGCCGTGTGACCGCCGCTGAAGGCATGGGGATATCTGCCGATGGGCACTGCGGCCGGGGTTTCCAGGAAGAAAGCGGGCTTCTGGCTGCCGACCACCACCAGATCGAAGTAGTCCGTCCAATGGGGCCGGGCCTCGTCCTGGCCATCCAGCAGGTGGCTCATGACACCGTCCGTGAAGGACCAGGCGCTGTTGGTGAGGAGGAAGAGTTGCTTGCCTTCCCGCTTCAGCCGATCCAGGGCCAGGGCCAGCTGGGGCGACCGTGGGATGAAGTAGTCCCGGTGGTCGAGAATCTCTGCCTTCATCTCGCCGTTGCGATGCACCATGTCGATGGCCCAGCGCACGTCATGGAACAAGTCGAGGTAGTTATCGGCCTTCAGGAAGCCCTGGTCCAGGCCATCCACCATGCGGGCGTAGAGGTGGCTCTCAGGCAGTTCGAAGAAGGTGTCGATGCTGCGGAAACCCTTGGCGGCGGTAGCGAGGCGGCGGCGGCCGTAGACTTTCTCCATCTCCTCTCGGGCGAGGCGGCGGCTGCCGTGGCAGGCCCGCACCACCTGCCGCTCCCGGTTGAGCTTTAGCAGGTTGCCACGCAGGCCATCCAGCACCAGGCCCCGCACGGCGAAGGCCGGATCGTAGTCCTGTTCCAGCAACCAGGGCGAGTACTGGTGATCCCGCACCAGCAGCCGCGCCGCCTTTTTGAAGGCCAGCTCATCGATGTCCGGCGAGCGGTAGCGGGCCAGGGTGTGGTCCATGTCGAAGCCGATGGCGCGGATCTCGCCCAGGGGCAGGGTGCGCAGCGCGTAGAGCTTGTGCCCCGGCGGCAGCCGGTCGTCCGCCTCCGTGAGGGGCGGCGTGGCAAGCAGGGCGGGGTCCCAGGCGGTCATGGCTGGAGTGTACTTCGGCTGGCTAGGGCCGATGGATCAGTCCTGGCCGGCCTGGTGGAGTTCCAGGACAGAAAACGCCAACCGCAGAGAACGCAGAGGGCGCAGAGAAGGACGGCAGATCTGAGATCGCTGATGCTCGCAGTTGGACACAAATCATCCGTCTGGCCTGCGTTTACCGATTCAGATCTGTTTTTGCAAGCCCGGTGGTTGGCCTCGAATACGGCTAGTGTAGTGCGCTCAAAATAGAGGGACCTATGTTTGAGTCACCGCACTTGATACTAAGAGGTATCGAGTGCGGGATTTTGTGCTGATCGAACTGACCACCATCGAACGTGAGCGCCTGGAAAGCACAGCGCGAAGCCGG
>JBBRZL010000031.1:0-26276 GCA_038236735.1 Holophagales bacterium
CGAGTACTCGGTGTGGAAGCCGGCCACCAGTTCGTTTTCCGCCTCGGGCATGTCGAAGGGCAGGCGGTTGGTCTCGGCGAAACCGCAGGTGAGGTAGAGCAGGAAGCCCAGGATCTGGGGCACCAGGCCCCAGGCAGGCAGGCCGGTCGCCATGCGGGCGGACATCTCGCCGAAGTTGAGCGTGGCGGACAGCACCACGGGCACCAGCAGGCTCATGGCCAGGGGCACTTCGTAGCTCACCATCTGGGCCGCGCTGCGCAGACCGCCCAGCAGGGGGTACTTGGAGTTGGAGGCCCAGCCCGCCAGGACAATGCCATAGACGCCCACGCTCGCCACGCCCAGGATCCAGAGCAGGCCCACGTTGATGTCGGCGATGCAGCCGGAAACCGGCAGGCCGCCCAGGTAGGGGACCCAGGCGGGGAAGACGAAGAGGTTGCCGGGCACGAAAGATACAGCCGCGAACACCACCACCGCGGCCACCATGCTGAGGGCCGGGGCGATGAAGAACACGAACTTGTCGGCCTTGGCCGGAATGACATCTTCCTTGAGGATCAACTTCAGCACGTCCGCCACGAGCCCGGGGATGCCGCGCCAGTATGAGAGCACGGGCACCCGGCCCCACTTCCACATGCCGCGGTTCATCCAGCCGGTGACGCCCACATGGCCGCTGGCCACGCGGGTGGAGCCCAGGCGCTGCTGGAGGTAGCCCAGCACCTTGCGCTCGGCGAACACCGTCAGGGGGACGACGACGAAGACGAAGATCACCACCAGCAGACACTGGATGAGCGTGATCACGATGGACTGGGTGAGGGTCGGGGTCGGCATGTCTGAGAATCCTCGTCGGCTATCGGTCGATCTCGCCGAGCACGATGTCGAGGGTGCCGATGGCCGCCACGATGTCGGCGATCAGGCCTCCCTCAGCCATCTTGGGCAGGGATTGGAGGTTGATGAATCCGGGGGCCCGCACGTGGAAGCGGTAGGGATTCCCGCTGCCCTTCTCGCCCACGAGGTAGTAGCCGATCTCGCCCTTGGGGGATTCGGTGGCGGGGTAGACCTCGTTGACCTCGGCCTTCAGGATCTTGGGCAGCTTGGCCATGACCGGGCCTTCGGGCATGCCGTCCATGCACTGCTGGATGATGCGGGCACTCTGCCGCATCTCGGCCATGCGCACCAGGTACCTGGCGTAGGTGTCGGCCTCGGTGCGGGTGGGCACCTCGAAGTCCATCTCCGCGTAGGCCGCGTAGGGGAAGGCCTTGCGGATGTCGTAGGGCACCCCGGCGGCGCGCAGCACCGGGCCAGTGACGCCCATGGCGATGGCATCCTCGGCGCCCAGCTTGGCCACGCCCACGGTGCGCTTCTTCCAGATGCGGTTCTCACTGAGCAGGTTCTCGTACTCCTCGAGGCAGGTGGGGAACTTGGCCAGAAACTTGGTCACCAGCTTCTCGAAGCCCGGAGGCAGATCCTCGCGCAGGCCGCCGATGCGGAAGGCGGTGGTGGTGAGGCGCGAGCCGCAGAAGGCCTCGTTCATGTCGAGGATGTCCTCGCGCTCGCGGAAGGCGTAGAGGAAGACCGTCATGGCGCCGATGTCGAGGGCGTGGGTCGCCAGCCAGATCAGGTGCGAGGCCAGGCGGTTGAACTCGTTCAGCAGGGTGCGGATGTACTGGGCGCGCCGGGGCACCGTGATGCCGAACAGTTTCTCGTTGGCCTCGGCCCAGCCGAGGTTGTTGGCCACGGCGGAGCAGTAGTCCATGCGGTCGGTCCAGACCTGCCCCTGGAAGTAGGTCTGGTTCTCGCAGATCTTTTCCACGCCCCGGTGCAGGTAGCCGATCATGGGCCGGCAGTGCGTGATGGTCTCGCCATCCAGCCGCAGCTTCACCCGGAGCACACCGTGGGTGGACGGGTGCTGCGGGCCCAGGTTGATTTCCATTTCCTGATTCTTGAACACCGTCCGCTCCTACTCCGCCTTGGGTTGCTTCAGGTTGAGGCCCAGCTGGCCGGCCTTCTGGAGGGCGATGCGCTCGAGCATGCCGCTGCGGTCCTCCCGGAACGAAATGTCCCGCTGGCCCAGGCCCACGGTCGGGTAGTCCTTGCGCAGGGGGTGGCCTTCCCAGTCCTCGGGGCAGAGGATGCGGGTCATGTCCGGGTGGTTCGCGAAGCGGATGCCGAGCATGTCGTAGACCTCGCGCTCCATCCAGTTGGCGCCGGGATAGACGGCGCAGGCACTCTCGGGCGTGAAGCCCTCGGGCACGAGGATGCGCAGGCGCAGGCGCTTGCGGCGGCTGATGCTGGTCAGGTGATAGACCACGCTGTAGGCGAAGCTGGTGGCGGCGGGATAGTGGGTGGCCGTTTCATCGGCCAGCATCTCGTAGTTCAGGGCGGCGTCTTCCCGGCAGCGCTGGAGCGCTTCGAAGATCGCTTCCTTGGCCACTTGGCAGGTCAGTTCGCCGGCCTGTTCGAAGATTTCCTCCACCTTGTCGCCCAAGACTGCCTGGAGGTGCAGCAGGTCGGCGTCCTGCGCCGCCTGGGGCCAGGGGGTCTTCAGGTCGTGGTCGTCCTTGCGGGGCACGGGGCGGACCGGCGGCTTGGGGGCATCCTTGCCCTCGGCTTCCGCCTTGGCCTTGGCCGTCTCAAAGTCGGTCTGCATCTTCGCCCACCGGGCTTCATCCGCGGCGGCGGCGGCCACGACTTCGGCCTGGTAGGTTTTCAGGCTCGGCAGGGGCACGGTCTTCGGCATGACGATCTGGCGCTGCGGCGAGGCCGCGTAGTCGTAGACATAGGGGCCCGCGGGCAATGACGCGATTTCCGGCGCGACTTCAGCCACGACTTCCGGGGCGACTTTCGTCGCTTCCGGCAACTGGGGGTCGTTCGGTTCCGCCATCAGCCGACCTCCTCGAAGATGTCCTTGTAGCGATCGGCCAGGCTGCTGGTCATGATCTTGTCCTGCAGCTTCAGGAACCCGTAGATGAGGGATTCGGGCCGGGGCGGGCAGCCCGGGATGAAGACATCCACCGGGATGACCTTGTCCACGCCCTGGATGGTGTGGTACGAGTCGAAAGGGCCGCCGGCAGTGGCGCAGGAGCCCATGGCGATGACCCACTTGGGCTCGGGCATCTGGTCGTAGAGATTCTTGATGACTGGCGCCATCTTGTAGGTCACGGTGCCCGCGATGATCATCAGGTCGGCCTGGCGCGGCGTGGCCCGGAAGATGCCGGCGCCGAAGCGGTCGAAGTCGAAGCGGCTGGCGCCCGCGGCCATCATCTCGATGGCGCAGCAGGCCAGGCCGAAAGTGACCGGCCACACACTGGTCGCCCGGGACCAGTTCATGACCTTCTCCACCTTGGTGGTGATGAGGATGTGTTCAAGGGTGGAGAGGTGATCTATTCCCATGTGAGGGCTCCCTTGGACCAGATGTAGCCGTACCCGAACAGCAGCAGGAAGAGGAAGAGACCCAACTCGATGAAACCGAAGACGGCCAGTTCCTTCATCTGGATGGCCCAGGGCATAAGAAAGACCGTTTCCACATCGAACACCAGGAACATGACGGCCACCAGGTAGTAACGCACCGAGAACTTCTCGCGGGCCTCGCCGGTGGTGGTGATGCCGCACTCGTACGAGGAATATTTCGCAGCGCTGGGCCAACTGGGGCGCAGGAGCCACGACAAATTCCAGATGATGATCGGCAAGACCACTGCTACCAGAACCAGCAGCAGAATGGATGCGTACCCACGCATGGAGCCTCCAGGACAGATCATTGTGGAGTGCGGGTCCCACGCAGGTCAACGAACGAAGCTAACCCTCCTGTCCTTTGTGACTCTTGTCCGATTCTGACCACTCAGGCAAGGGCCCCTTCCGCTAGGATGCTTCCATGCCGTCATCAAACCCCCCGGTTCCTTCGGATGCCGTCGCCTCGAGCGACCAGACTCTGGGTGTGCGACCCACAAGGGAGCTCTACCCCACCCTCGATCTCACCCGCGAGCCGGTCGATTTCGCCCTGTTCCAGGCCCTGCCCATCGACTTGATGCTCAAACATCATTTCGTGCCGGTGCAGGAACGGGAGGGCGTCCTCTGGCTGGCCATGGCCGATCCCCTGGACATCCCCACCCAGGACATGCTGCGCATGCGGCTCAAGCGGCCCCTGCGCTTCGCCGGCGCCCCCCATGCCCAGATCCAGGAAGTGCTGAAGAAATCCGAGAGCGGCCAGAAGGTCATGGACGAGGCCGGTGAGGCCCTGAAGATCCAGGTGCTCCACGAGGAGGACCTGGACGACGAGGTGCTCGACCTGGAGCGGCTCACCGACAAGGACGAGGCGCCCATCGTCCGCCTGGTGGACACCACCATCTTCAACGCCCTGCAGCGTCGCGCTTCTGACATCCACCTGGAGACCACGGCCACGGGTTTCCAGATCAAGTACCGCATCGACGGCAGCCTCTATCCCGCCGCCGAACCCATCGACCGCCGCTTCGCTTCGCCCATCATCAGCCGCATCAAGGTCATGTCCGAGCTGGACATCGCCGAGAAGCGCAAACCCCAGGATGGCCGCTTCAAGCTCAAGGTGCGGGGCCGGGCCATCGATTTCCGCGTGAGCATCATGCCCACCATCCATGGCGAGGACGCGGTCATCCGCATCCTTGACAAGGAGAACCTCACGGAGGAGTTTCAGACCCTCACGCTGGAAATCCTCGGCTTCTCCGACCATGAGCTCAAGCGCATCCGCCGTTTCTCCCAGGAGCCCTACGGCATGTTCCTGGTGACGGGGCCCACGGGTTCCGGCAAGACCACCACCCTCTACGCGGTCATCAGCGAGATCAAGTCCCCCGAGGACAAGATCATCACCATCGAGGATCCCGTCGAGTACCAGCTCGAGGGCGTCACCCAGATCCCGGTGAACGAGAAGAAGGGCCTCACCTTCGCCCTGGGCCTGCGCTCCATCCTGCGCCACGATCCTGACAAGATCCTCGTGGGTGAGATCCGCGACCCCGAGACGGCGCAGATCGCCATCCAGTCGGCTCTTACGGGCCACCTCGTCTTCACCACCGTCCACGCCAACAACGTGCTGGACGTGCTGGGCCGGTTCCAGCACATGGGCGTCGAGGTCTACAACTTCGTGTCCTCGCTGAACTGCATCCTGGCCCAGCGCCTGGTGCGCGTGCTCTGCCCCAAGTGCAAGCGGCCCGCCACCAAGCCCACGCCGCAGGAGCTGGAGGAGAACGGCGTGGACGAGGCCTGGCTGCGCACCGCCACCCTCTTTGATCGAGTGGGCTGCGTGGATTGCCATGGCACCGGCTTCCGGGGCCGCCAGGCCATCATCGAATTCATGGGCCTCAATGACGAGATCCGCGAGCTGCTGGTGCAGCGCGCCCCGGTGCGCGAAGTGAAGGCCGCCGCCCGCCGGGGCGGCATGCAGTTTCTCCGCCAGAGCGCCATCGAGAAGGTGCGAGTGGGCATCACCACTTTCGCCGAGATCAACAAGGTGACGTTCCGCGAAGGGGAGTGATCAGGCCACGAGTGTCCTGAAGACGGCTGCAAGGGCTTCTGGTTGCAGCTTGCCTTGCACCGCCTTGAGCGTTGCCTTTTCCAGCGCTTCCGGAGCAGAGTCCATTTCGATTCCACTCAAAGTCAGCATCACCAAAGCCGCTGCAGCCGCCACCCGCTTGTTGCCATCCACGAAGGGGTGATTCCTTCCCAGGTGAATCAGCAACACCGCTGCAAGAAGGAAGACATCTCCCCCATCCTCGCTGTAGAACCAATGGTGCTGGGGCGCCATGGCGGCTGAAAACAACGCGCCTTCATCGCGAAGACCGGACGCCCCCCCGAAATGGGCCAAGAGGTCGTCGTGGAGAGACACCAGTTCGGCGGCCGACAGAAAGCGCGGCTCTGCACTCACCGGGCCAGGCGCCGGAAGAGTTCCTTGTGCCGAACAAGGACTTTTGCCTTGGCCTCGAGGAAGGCCGGATCCTGAGCACCACCCGAAGACGTGATCACCAACCCATTGCCATTGCTGCGAATTTCCACGGGTTGGTCCGGCGACAGCCCCGCCAGATCCAGCAGGGGCTTGTCCAACACCAAGGCCCAGCTGTTCCCCACCTTTGTCAGCCGTTTTTCGAGCATGGCTTACCTCGTTATTACAAAGTAATAACGATTTTACCCCATTGCAACGCCATTCTTGGGAGATCAGGCCCTCTTTACCAGCTCCCGCTCCAGGCTCTGCAGGCGTTTGAGCCGCTTATATAGCCCCGGCTGGGTGGCCAGGGCTTCGGGAGGGCCCAACTGGACCACCTGACCCTCTTCCAGCACCATGACGCGGGCGCAGGTCTCCGCGACGAACACGCGATGCGTGGCCAGTACCAGGGTCGACTGGCCCAGGAAGGTCCGCAGGTTTTCGAGGATGCGGCTTTCGGTCTCGGCATCCACGGCGGACAGGGCATCGTCCAGCAGCAGCAGGCGCGGGCGGCGCAGGAGGGCGCGGGCCAGGGCGGCGCGCTGGCGTTCGCCCCCGCTGAGGATGACGCCCCGCTCGCCCACCACCGTGTCCAGGCCCTCGGGCAGGCGGCGGATCAACTCGTCCATGGCCACCACCCGGGCGATCTCCCAGATCTCCTCCTCGGTGGCCTCGGGCCGGCCCATGGCCAGGTTCACCCGCAGGGTGTCCGAGAAGAGGAAGGCCTCCTGGGGCACCCAGCCCAGCCCAGCCCAGTGCCGGCGCAGGGTGGTATCCGAGAGCGGTTCGCCATCCACCAGCAGCCGCCCCTGCTGGGGTTCGCGCAGGCCCGCCAGCACGTGCAGCAGCAGGGTCTTGCCGGAGCCAATGCCGCCCACCACCGCCAGACTGTCCCCCGGTGCCAGGGCGAAATCCACGGGGCCAAGCCCGCGGCCGGTCTCGAAGCGGTGGCTCACGCCCTCGAGGGCCAGGGCGGCGGGAGTCGCCGGCAGGGTGATGGGTTCCGCGGCGGGCAGGGGCCGCTCGGGACTGTACAGCAGCTGGTTCAGGCGATCCTGGCCCGCCTTGGCCCGCTGGAACAGGTTCACGGACCAACCCAGGCTCATCATGGGCCAGGCCAGGGCCACCAGGAAGCCGGTGAAGGCCGTGAGGTCCCCCAGGCTCAGCGCGCCCCGCAGCACCAGGCTGCCGCCATAGGCGACCAGCACCAGGGCCGACATGCCGCTGATGAGGGCCGACAGCGGGGCGTAGGCGCTGAAGATCACGGACTGCTTCATGCTGAGCGAGGCATGGCGGCGACTGAGGGTGCCGAACTCCGCAACGCGGAGCTCCTCCAGGCCGAAGGCCTGCACCACCCGTTCGCCGCTGATGGTCTCGTGGCTGTAGGTGGAGAGGGCCGAGAAGGCCAGTTGCAGCTGCTGCTGCACCAGGTGGCTCCACTTGCCGATGACGTAGAAGCCCAGCGCCAGAAACGAGAAGGGCAGCATGACCGCCACCGTGAGCCGCCAGCTGGTGTGGAACATCAGCCCCATGGTCACGGGCAGGATCGACAGCACCTGCAGAAAGCTCATGAGGCCGGGCCCGGTGGCCATGCGCACGGTGCCCACGTCGTCGCCCAGACGGGACATGAGGTCACCCACCCGCTGCCGCTCGTAGAAGGCGAAGGGGCGCGCCAGCAGAAAACTGTAGAGGGATTCCCGCTGTTCCCGCTCCACCTCGCGGCTGAGGCCGATGAGCGTGTTCCGCATGAGGTAGCGGCCCACCCCCGCCACGGCGGTGAAGGCCAGCATCCAGGCCAGGAAGACGTGGGAGCCATGCCAGTTGCTGTGTTCCAGCGCATTCACCGCCCGGCCCGACCAGTAGGGCACCACCGAGGCTGCCACGCTGCACCAGACCGTCGCCGCCAGCCCCCAATAGAGGGTGCGGCGATGACGGGCCATGAGGGGCCACCACCAGAAGAGCTTCGAGTTGGACAGATCAGCCACCCGGGGCCTCCCGAATCAGAGTAGCAACACCTATCAGCACCCGGCGGCAGGAAGCATCTTTCCTAAGGCTTCCGCCTGGAGCATCCTGGGACCACTCCCGGACGCCGACATGCGAATCCTGCTCTTGGCCCTCTGCCTTTGCCTGGCCGCCCCGCTGCCGCTGGGCGCCCAGATGGTGGAGGAATCCTTCTCCCGCGATCCCGGCCCCCTGGACTACATCCAGGGCGACAGCTACGAGCAGTGGATCCTCCAATCCCTCGCCGGTGATGCCCTGGTGGGCATCGCCGCCACTGGCCGCGTGGTGCCCCGCCTGGCCACCAGCTGGAAGGCCCAACGGGACGGCACCATCACCTTCACCCTCCGTGCTGACGCCCGCTATACCGATGGCAGCCTGGTGGACGCGGAGGACGTGCTGTGGACCCTCCGCGAACTGCTGCGCAATCCCAAGGCCAGCCCCACCAAGCGCGCCATCCTCGCTGGCGCGACGGTGGGGAAGGATGGGGGTCGACCCTGGATCAAATCGCCCAAGCCCCTGGGGCGGATCTTGATGGAATTGGCCCAGGTGCCCATTGCCCAGAAGGGGCACCCGGACCGTGGCTCCGGTCCCTTCAGCTTCCGGAAGGAACCCGGGGCCTGGGTCTTCGACCGCCGCGAACACTTCCTCAAGCCGCGCATCGATGGCCTGCGCTTCCGCCTCATGCCGGATGCGGGCAGTGTCCTGGTGGCCCTGCAGAAGGGGTGGCTCACCATCGGCGCACCCCCCATCCGGCGCCAGGGCGAAGTAGCCCCTACGCATCGCCTGCTCATCCAGCCCATGCATGCCCAGCTGGTGGTGTGGAGCCACGTCGGCGTGGGGCCACTCCAACTCCTGGAGCGGTGGCGCAAGGATGCCTTCCCACCCCAGCTGCTGGCCCAGAACGCCCGTCCCAGCCGCGGCTTGTGGCCGGAGACCCTTGGTTTCGAGGTCCAGGCCATCGCTGCCGAGGCGGCGCCGCCGAAGGGTCCTGGCACCCTGCGGCTGAGCTACGTTGCCGGGGAGGACTCCGTCGAGAAGCTCCTCCTGGCCCTGCGGGAGCGGGCCCGCCGGGATGGCTTCGACCTGCAGCTGCTCCCCCTCGAACAGGGCCTGCTGGTGGACCACCTCCAGAAGGGCGACTTCGAGTTGGGCTGTTCCATGGTGGTCTTCGAGCCCGAGCCCTGGGCCGTGCTGGAATACCTGGAACCATCTGGCCCCATGAACTTCACCGGCTGGCGGGATCCCCGGCTGGCGGCCGTGGCCGGTCGGCTGCAGCAACCAGGTGACTTCGGCTGGACCGAGCTCCAGGCCCTCTGGGCCAAGAACCCCGCCGCCCTGCCCCTCCTGGACTATCAGAGCGTCATCTGGGTCGACAAACGTCTCCAGGTGGAGCCCAGTGCCATGGGCCTCTACCTCACCACACCTGGGGCGGCAGGCTGGCGCTGGAGCCAGGGCTCGCCGGAAAAGTAGGGGCAATGGTGCGCTCCCTCCTCCAGGGTGCCCTGCTCTGGGCTTTGGGGCTGGGACTGGCTCTGCGCCTGCCGGGCTCGGTCTGGAAGGGCGTGACCGCAGCGCCCCCCTTTCCCTGGCAGGCCCTGGGCCCGGCGGCCATGGCCCTGGGCGCTATGGCCCTGCTGGCGCCCCTCGCCGCCTGGCTGGGTGGTCCCCGGCTGGCCCAGCGGCGGGCCCTGGCCCTGCTGGAAGCGCCGCCCGACCTGCTGTGGGCCGCACTCCTCCTGGCCCTCTGGCCGGCCGCCTGGGGCCCGCCGGGACTGGTCGGGTGGCTGCTGGCCTTCCTGGCTGCGGCCCTGCCCGGCGAGATCCGCTGGCTCTGCCAGGCCCTGCCCGGCGAAACGCCCTTTCCGGCGGCCTGGGGCGCCGCGGCGGTGAGCCGGGTGCGCCGGACGGTCCTGCTGCGCCTCTGGGGGCGCTGGCTCGCCGCCCGCCTGCCCCTCTGGCTCACGGCCACCCTCGTGCTGGAACGGATCCTCGGCGTGCCCGGCCTGGGTACCGACTGGATGACTCGCGTAGCGGCTCGCGACCGGCCGGGCCTGGCCGCGTGGATCCTGGTCCTGGCCCTGCTGTGGCTGCTGTCCCAGCCCCTGGAACGGGAGGACGCATGAAGTGGCGCCTCGCGTTTCTGCTGGCCCTGCTGCTGCCCGACCTGGCCCTGGAGCCCTTCCGGGGCGGCTTGGCGGCCTCGCTGCTCCATCCCCTGGGCACTGACGATCTGGGCCGGGATGCCCTGCTGCGCCTCGCCCTCGCCACGGCGCGCAGCCTCGGCTTCGCCAGCGCCTGTGCGCTGCTGGCGCTGGCCCTCGCCCTGCTGCTGGCCTGGCAGGGGCGCCGCCTGCGGGGCGGTCTGTCGGCGCTGCGCAGCCTGCCGCCACTGCTGTTCCTGCTGCCGCTGGCCGCGGCCTCCGGCGGTCTCGCCATCACGCCCCTGGGTCTGCTGCTGGGGGCCATGACCGCCACGCACCTGGAACCCGCCCTCCGGACGAAGCTGGAGCACTTTCGCCGTTCCCCCGCCTGGGCCGCGGAGCGGGTGCTGGGGGCGACCCCAGCCTCAACCCTCCGGCGCTGGGCGCCCTGGGGCTGGCAGCAGGCGGCGGCGCTGTTTCCCAGCGCCTGGCTGGCCATCCTGTGGGGCGAGGCCACGCTCTCGGCCCTGGGGCTCGGCCCGGGACCGGGCCATGACAGCCTGGGCCGCCTGCTGGCCGAGGAATTGCCCCGCCTCGCCGCCGACCCTTCACCCCTGGGCTGGGCGGCCCTGGCCGTGGTGCTCGCCCTGGCCTGGGCCTCGACGCCTGGCAAACCCTGAGCGATGCGCTACGCTGGCTCCATGAGCCCCCTCATCGGTACTCCCCTTCCCGCCTTCTCCCTGCAGGACGACCAGGGCGCCACGGTCACGGCCAAGGACTTCAAGGGCCAGTGGACCGTGCTGTATGCCTACCCCAAGGACAGCACCCCCGGCTGCACCACGGAGGCCTGCGACTTCCGCGACAATCTGGCCCGGGTGCAGGCCCTGGGTGCCCAGGTCTTCGGCATCAGCCGCGACAGCCTCAAGAGCCATCAGAATTTCATCACCAAGCAGAACCTCCCCTTCCGCCTGCTGTCCGATCCCGACTGCGCCCTGCTCAAGCCCCTGGGCGCCTTCGGCATGAAAAGCATGTACGGCCGGGAGTTCGAAGGCATCCTCCGCAGCACCTTCCTCATCGATCCCAAAGGCATCCTCCGCCACGCCTGGCCCAAGGTCAGCGTGAAGGGGCACGTGGCCGACGTCATCAAGGTACTGGCCTCACTGCAAAAAAGCTGAGACAGGATTAACAGGATTGAAAGAAGGATTAACAGGATTCAATAGACAAGATTGAATGATCCTCTTTTATTTTTAATCCTGTTAATCAAGCACTTAATCCTGTTAATCCTGTCCTCGTTTTTGGTGAGCCCGGCGCCTACCCCGCCATGATGCTGAAGCCACCGTCCACGTAGAGCACCTGGCCGGTGACGCCACGGCCCATGTCGCTGAGCAGGAACACGCCCGCGTCGCCCACTTCCAGCTGGTCAGTGTCCTTCTGGAGCGGCGTGTGGGCCCGGTGCTGCTTGAGCTTGGTGCCGATGCCCGGAATGGCCGAGGCAGCCAGAGTCTTGATGGGGCCCGCGGAAATGGCATTCACGCGGATGCCCTGGGGGCCCAGGTCGGCAGCCAGGTAGCGCACGCTGGCTTCCAGGGCGGCCTTGGCCACGCCCATGACGTTGTAGCCGGGCACCACCCGTTCGGCGCCCAGGTAGCTCAGGGTGATGATGGAGCCCCCTTGGGGCATGAGGGCCTGGGCGGAGTGGGCCACGGCGGCCAGGGAGTAGGCGCTGATGTCATGGGCCACGCGGAAATCCTCGCGGCTGGTGTCCACGAAGCGGCCCTCCAGGGCCTGCCGGGGCGCGAAAGCCACGGCGTGGACCACGAAGTCGAGGGTCCCCCACTTCTTGCGGATCTCGTCGAAGGCCATGACGATCTGGCTGTCGCTGCCCACATCCATCATCTGCAGGAGGGGGTGCTTCAACTCGGCCGCCAGCTCGCGGACGTTTTCGCCGAGGCGCTCGTTCTGGTAGGTGAGGCAGAGCTGGGCGCCGGCCTCCGCCGCCCTCTGGGCGATGCCCCAGGCGATGGAGCGCTTGTTGGCCACGCCGATGATCAGGCCCCGCTTCCCTTCGAGCAACCCACCCTTGGCCACCATGCGATCTCCTCCAGAGTCGTGTCCGGACAACCACTTAGGATAACCGCAAGGGGCAGTCAGACGCCATTCCCTGGGGCTGGAACTCGAATCAATCCGCGAAAGCATCTTCCCAAAGCCGTTGAAGGAACTCCTGCCAGGGAAGCACCAGGACGGCACCCGCCTTCCTGGGAACCCCTTCCTGGCAGACCAGGAGAAGCCGTTTCATAAGGCCTTCTTCGGCCAGGGCCTCAAGCCCGCGGACATCCCTTCTGCCGGCATGCGCCGTGGCCTTCACCTCGATGGCCGTGTGGCCGCCCAGGATGAAATCCACCTCGAAGCCCGAGGCTGAGCGCCAGTAGTGCAGGGACATTCCCGGCCTGCGGGTATCGATCCAGGTCTTCAACTCATGAAAGAGGAAGTGTTCGAACATGTCACCAAAGTCGGGAGATTTCGGCACCAGGGGCGGCCGCCCCTGAATGGCCCGGGCCACGCCCCCGTCGAACAGGTAGAACTTCGCCGTCTCGATGGCCTTCCTCTTCTGGCTGTGCGTCCAGGCCTCCAGTTCGCTTCCGATCAGCGTGTCCTTCAGGATCTCGAAATAGTCATTCACCGTCGTCCTGGGAACCCGGGCGTCATTGGCCACTTCGGTCTTATTGAGCATCCGCCCATTGCAAGCCGCCGCCACCTCCAGAAAACGGGAGAAGGCGGGCACATTGCGGGTGACGCCTTCGGCCGCGATCTCCTCGCGCAGGTAGGTGCCTACGTAATTCCGTAGTTCTTCCTGTGGGTTCTCCGATCCGTAAATGTGCGGGAGCAGACCGTGGTTCAGAGCCTTCATCAGGTTGAAGCTGCCGCCAAGCTCCCGCCAGCTGAAGGGATGGAGCGTCCGCGACCAGGCGCGGCCACCGAGCAGATTCGCCCCCGAGCGCCTGAGCTTGCGGGCGCTCGAGCCCGTCAGCAGGAATCGCAGCCCCCGCGTATCGATGAGCAACTGCACCTCATCCAGGAGGCTCGGCAGTTTCTGGATCTCATCGATGGCCACAATCGCATCCTTCAGGCCACGAGTTTCCAATTCCCCCCGCATCCGGGTGGGATCGGTATTTAGAGCTCATAACAAAACCCGGCGATGCCGCGATGAAGCCAGGCAGGATGCACCGCAAGGATGGGCCCGCAGGGCAACGTGGTTCGTTGTTCAAGGGACCTGACGCCGCGGAGCGCCTGCCTGGCTTCATCCCTTCGGGCGAAGGGTGGCGGGCGTCGCGATGCTTCGTCACGCTCGTCGCGCGTAGTACCCGCTACGCTCCGACTCGCGTTCCTCGCCTCGCTCGCCCGGCACCCCCCGCGCGGCGCCGTGGGGTTTTGTTATGAGCTCTTAAATCCAGCCAGGTCCGGTGATCGAGCAGGTTGTAAACCGGTACCCCGGGCAGGGTTTCCCGGATCATGCTGGATTTCCCGGTCTGCCGGGGCCCAAAGAGGAAACAGGATTTGTGCTTCAGCACCGCCGCGAGATCAAGCTGACGGGAGACATACACGAGAACCTCAAGAGGAGACGGGTGCTCCGTCACATATGATGATATTCGACGAATCAGCCGTCAAGGCAGATCCCCTCGATACCCCTCAGAATCCCGTCAGCAGTAGATCGATGGCCTGGAGGATCTCCACCCGAGCCGAAGTGAGGTCACCGGACACCGGCCCCAGCTCGCGCCGGGCGATGCCCGCCAGCTCAGGGACCATGGCCACCAGCGGCTGCCCCTGGAACTGCACCACCGGCGTCAGGCGGGACATGGCGTGGACATCCGCTGCTGCTGGCCGGTACAGGGGCACCACAACGCGGGTGCTGAGCACGGCAAGCAACTCTGACTGCACATCCAGCAGGAAGGGAACCGCCGCTTTGGTCCTCGGATTCGGGTTTTCGAAGACGGTGTAGGCCGTCATCAGAAGGACCTGAGGCCGTCGCTGAACACGCCCTGCGTCTCGACCCGGCGATTGTAAGCCTCGATCGCGGTCTGGTTCTCCGCCACCCAGCGTTCCGCCAGCCGGGCATTCACGGCAGAGGCCAAGGCCGCCTCCGCCACGCTGGACAGGTTGAGACCCAACTCCTTCCCCAGCGTCAGCAGGTCGCTGTTGAGGCTCAGATTGACCGGCCGCTTCGGTGCACCTGCCCGATGTTGGGATCGCATGTCAGCCTCCACAGTGAGTGCACAATTATCATGCGCATAAAGCCTGCGTTCCGCAAGTTGGTCCCTGGCTGAGCCCTAATCCTGTTCATCCTGACTTTCAATCCTGTTAATCCTGTCCATGCAGTCATTTCCCGAGGTTCCCGTGTTCCTCCTCGCCCCTGCCCTCTTCGCACTCCTCCAGACCCAGGCCCCCGCCTTCCGCGCCGACCTGGACGCCGGGCATTACCTCAAGGTGCTGGCCCATGCCGAGCAGCGATTGCACCAGGACGGCAACGATGCCCAGGCCTGGGCCGCCAAGTCCCAGGCCCTGTCCAGCCTGCTGCGCTTCCGCGAAGCCCGCGTCGCGGCAGACCGCGCCGTTGCCTTGAAACCCACCCTGGCCGAGGCCCTCCTCGCCCGGGGGCTGGCCCGGGCCGGCGAGGCCATCAAGCAGCGCGATCTGGGCAGCCTGCGCGGGGCCCTGGGTGCCATGGACGATCTGCGCGCCGCCACCGCAGCCGACCCCACCCTGGCCGCCGCCTGGACCAGCCTGGGCCTGGCCTACGAGATGCTGCCGGGTCTGCTGGGCGGCTCCACCCGCAAGGCCCTGGCCTGCGCGGACCGGTTGCGGGCCGTGACCCCGGCCCGGGGCGACCTGCTGCAGGCCCTCATTCTGGTGGAGGAGGACAAGTGGCATGAGGCCGAAGCCAGCTTCCAGCGCGCCCTGAAGCAGGCCCCCCAGGATCCCGAGGTGGTGGGCCAGTGGCTGGACGCCCTGGATCGCCGCCCCGCCAAGAAAGCCCTGGGCGAGGCCGGGAAGAACGCCCGCCTGCTGGCCGAAGCCCCGCGCCTGCTGCCGGGCGTGCGCAGCCATGCCCAGGGCGTGGTGGCGGTGAGCGACGCCTACCTGCACGCGGGCCAGCCCGAGACCGCCTGGAAAACCGCCCAGGAGCACCTCGCCCAGGTGGACGCCCCCAGCCTGCTGCGCCTGCAACTGGGCAAGGTCGCCGCCCACAGCGGCGTGCACCGCGAGGAAGGCCTCGCCGCCCTGGACCAGGTGCTGCGCGAACCCCTCGAAGGCGGTTCCTCGGGCTACCCCGGCGCCTGGTGGCGCAAGGGCCAGATCCTCCGCAACCTAGGGCGGAAGGACGATGCCAGGAAGGCGGCCCAGGAAGCCCTCAGGCTCGATCCGAGGCACCGGGGGGCGAGAGAGCTGCTCGATCATCTAGACGGATAGAGGAGGCAAGAGCCCTTTCTGGAATAACGCCAACTGATGGTTGTGGACCCGTTGGATCCCGACGGCAAGATCCGTCCTCACTGGAGGTTTGAGCTCGGGCCACACAGTCGACTTGAACTGCAGCCGGAGCGGCTGCTGAAGCCTAACAGTGTCCGCGGAGTAGATAATTCGGGGATGCCCCTTAGTGATACGGGCAAAGGCAGCGATGAGCCCAGCGATTGTGGTGGTCTCCCCCGCGTGGAAGATCTTAACAACGTCCTCCCTGGCTATCCCTCCCAGGTGCTTGAGACTAGCTACGAGATTCCTCGCACAATCTTCGGCGAAAAAATAGTCTCGTTGCGTGTCGAGTGGGACGTAGATGCGAATCGGCACTTTGTGGAGAACACTGCGAGAGATGTGGGCAATCAGTCCCTGGGGTTTCCCTAGGTTCTGACCTGGGCCATAGAGGTTCGAGATTCTAGCGATCAAGGTTGAAATGTTCGCCTGCTCCCTCGCCCAGTTGATTAGCAGTCTTTCCTGCACCAGCTTGTTCCTTCCGTATTCCGAGATCGGTGAGCATAAGGACCCCTCTGTCAAGGGATGGTCATAGCTGTTGCCATATACGCCACCTGCCGAACTGGCGAAGAGCACCTTGCCCGGTAGATCCGGCAATTGCCCGCCGAGTCGTTCCAACAACTTCGCAAAATAGGCCGTTTCGCACACAAGATCCTCAGACCGACTGCCGATGACCCCGGCCCCGGCGCACCAAAGAACCATCCAATCGTTGGCCCGTTTACGGGCCTCACGGGCGAAACACTCGGCCTGAGCTGAAAGCTCCCGAAAGGCTCTTTCAGGTTCACGCCACATGATCCCTGGGGATCCTGAGCTCCATATCTGGGCCTCCGGAGCATCTAAGACAAATCCTCTCTTTATATGGGAGCCAAGGAGACCCCCTGCGCCGAGGATCCAAACAATAGTGCTTCTCATGGCCGTTTTGTCTTGCTTCGGTCCGGAGGCGAAACGATCAAGTAAAGGGGCCTACCCATCGCCATCGTAAGGGTCATAGCCAAGTATTCGGCGATGACGCCAAGTGAAAAGAGGATCAATCCTGAGAACAGGCAGACGGCTGTGATCAGGGATGTCCAGCCTTGGATCGGGACCTGGTGCGCGACTTTGGCCCATATCACATAGGCGCTGATGCCCATGGATACCATGATGGCGAGACCCCCGAGGATGGCGATGATGCGGAGGGGTCGGGTTCCCGCTGTGAGAATTAGGCGCCAGAAATGAGAGATCAATCGCCCCATGCTGTAGCCTGATGGCCGCCCACGCTCCATGCGCAGAGTCACGGGGCAATAAGCCACCCGCCCAACGACCCAGGAAAGTGCCACGTCCAGGAATACCCCCTGTCCGCAATAAGCAGCTAGACTTCTGGCGATCTCACCCTTGATCAACCGGAAACTAGAGAATCCCTCGATAGAACGATCACCCACCAGGAAGCGTCCGAATCCGTTCGCCACTCCGCTCGTGCAGTTCCGCCACCAGACGTGGGGGGCAGAGTTAACCGGGCGCGCGTAAACCAGTTGGGCCCCATCCGCTTCGGACAAATCGATCATTGCCCCAAGATCCAAGGGATTGTGCTGGCCATCCTCATCAAGCGTAACTACCCAGTCGCCCGTGGTGCTCGCCATCCCGGCCAGGGTCGCAGGATGCTGGCCATAGTTACGGGACAACCAGAGGTTGGTCACGAAGGAATGGCTCTTGGAAAGGTCCTGCATGACTGTATCTGAATTATCCACCGCCCCATCGTGGACGAGTATTAACTCGATCACCTTGAACCTGCGACCCCCAGGTGTCCGCTGAAGGTTCACGAACGGCCCGATCTCATCGATCAACTCCCGAAGCGTATGCTCCCCCTGATAGACGGGGACTACCAACGAGAGGCGGAGGGGTTCGGCACAATCTTCGGTGGACATCGGTGCGCTCGCTGAGGCTTTCGAGGATTGAGTGGTGCATCCTGTATGGGGCAAAAGGTGGAGTAATCGTTGGGTAAATCTTTAGTCATTATGCAGTGATTCAACAGATTGAATCGCCACATAACTTGCTTTGATTTCATCGCTCCAAACCATGCTCAGATTATCCAATTGGAGGATAAATCTCATAAAAATATTGATTTTCTGTGGCGGAAGCCCTGCAAGTAATTTTTTTCGATCCATGAATTTCAGGATTTGATTTTCCTCATCAAAGGCACACAGCCAGTTGTGAATGATATTGTTGTTCTCCACGAACAGGTCGGCGCAATAGAACGGCACTTCAATGTATCCCTGCTTTGCAATGCGAGAGAACTCTCGACATGTTTGGACAGGGTCGTTCAAATGTTCCAAGACATGGCTGCAGATTAAAAAATCGAAGTACTTGTCCGGAAAAGGATAAGGGAAAACGTTCAAATCTATATTGTAGAATTCCTTGTCAGGCTTACCCGGGTTGATTCTCAGACCACCACGCTGATCATCTTTGCTGCTCAAGTCATCCAGCAAGGTGTTGGCAAATTTGTTTGGATAGTGGCCGCATCCGAAATCGCCAACGTGGTTCATTCCCCGGACGACGTTGGCTCTCAGGATTCTATTCCTCTTCAGGTTTAAGATCATCTGCATCAAATAGAAAAAGAAACCTCTCACATCTGCTCCCTATATTCGGTTACCAACGTTGGTTCAGGCAGCTGATCATTGGCCATTTTGGAAAACAAAAATGCGATTGAATACATATGAAATCGGAATAGTAAAACAGGAGGCCAATGCTCCAGCGACATATGCATTTAAGTAGGATCTGGCCACAGTCTGTATGCCAATATTTAATAAATACATCAAGAGAAAAATGATAACAAAATGTACGAATCGACCCTTTCCGGATTGCCTGAATACGAACGATCCATGAAGCCTGAACCCAATGATGACACCCACCAAACCACCGATTAGAGTCGCCAGCATGTAGTGAATACCCAACCAGAGTATACTTGCAAACACACCAAAGGCCGACAGCGTGTTGATCACGCCCACAAGAGTGAACCGAATCAGATGCACGAGATGATGTTTGATCAGGCGCATCAGCGTTATCGCAACATTAATCGGAGCACCCAGCCCCTCGCTCGCCCGTTCAGCCTTGCCATGATTTTTCCCCGGGCCCTGACACTGCAATTGAGTTGAAATCGGTTAGAGGCGGATAGTTTATCGATGAAAGAACAGAATTCATGCCCTTGGCGCCTACCTATGGCCGCGCTCCACTGTTGTGGCGAGATGCGGAAGGAAGCAAGCGACTCGACAAGATAGTAACCACGGCCTAGAGTCAGCAACCGCACCCAGTAGTCTAGGTCTATGAGGTAGGGGATGTCCCCGTCAAATCCACCCACCTGCCTAGCCGCTTCAGCCCGAAACAAGACTGCACTGGGCTCACCGACCAGATTCGCCCCGGCGATCACACAACGTCGGACCACATCCTGGATCCCCACCAACCCTTCGGCCCAGGGTGCACGCCTTATCATTATTTTGGTTCCATCTGGCCGAATGATGGCACGACTACAGAAGGACAGGACAGCCCTGTGATCCCGCTCCAACGCGCCGACCTGACGCTCTAAACAGTCGGGTGCCAGCAGATCGTCCTGGTGGAAAATTTTGATGTAGGCACCCCTCGCCGCAGCGAGACCCTGGTCCCAGTTTTGCCCGGGCCCTAGGTTCTTCGGATTGCGCTGCAAAGTAATGCGTGAGTCCTTGAATGTCTGTAGAAGGGACCAACTGCCATCAGTGGACTGGTCATCGAAGATAAGCAACTCGAAGTTCCGATAGGACTGCGCCAGCACTGACTTGATAGCCAAAGCAAGGTACCGTTCTCCGTTGAAGACAGGCATGCAAACAGAGACAAGTGGGCCGAATGGAGCGCTAGGCATCGATTCCATCATCGTCAGTACCAATTCACGAAGAGGCGTATGTGGTCTCCTCGACCAAGGTTTGGTACTTGATTGAGCCGCGGGCCCATCCAGATGACCACTGGCCTTACATCGGGGGAACTGGAGACTTCGTGAATCCCCAGAGCCAACGGCAGCACATTTTCCCTAATTTGTTGGTCATCGAGGTATCCAGAAGCCAATGATTCGAGTTTCCCCCCCTCATGCAACCCGGCCAGCAGGTAACGCCCTGGGTGGACCACTTCATACCTTCCTCCACCCGGCGGGAGGACAGCCCCCAGAACCCAGAAGTCATCCGCCAGCGAGATATACCGGCTTCGAAAAAACTGGTGGTCCACCTCGGAGAGCCAGTCGCTACGGTAGCTCGGAATGAAGACAGCCGCAGGCCTGGACGTCAGCATCTGGGGCACCGATGGGATCTTCCCCTTGGCAAATGACTGAATGTTCAGGCTGTGCAGGTACCACTGGTACCCGATTGACGGGCGTGTGGGAACCATCCCGATGGCGTCATAGACGGGGTCATTGGTGGGGTCCGTCATGGATTCTGCAGTCTGCATTAATTTCTCTTGGCGCTCGTTCGTCCACGCCAGATGGCGCCAGGTGGCTGTCAAGAAGGGCCCAACATGGGCGAATAGGAGCACGCCTGCCACCAGTGCCAGCGACTCTGGCCTGGGCTCCGTGGCTTCCCAGCAGACCAATGCGAAGCGGAAAGCCAGCAGGTAGAGAAAGGGGACCAGATTGACAAGGTTATAGGGGAAGGGTGTGGGATTGAGAAGCAGGATCCCAAGGGCGCCCAGGCACAGTAGCGCCTCCGGCAGCAACCCCTCCCACCGAAGAACTGCCTTACCCTGCTTCAGACCCGCCCAACCAACCGAGAGCAGGCCGGCAACGGCCAGGCCAAGCAGCAGGGGGGTTTGCGCCGGGAGCCGCCCAAGGGCCAGCCCAACTCCAAATTTCAGGGCCTGTGCTGAGACATGCATCCCCGCCTGGAATCCGGCCAGATATACCGGCCACATCCCCGAGGTCATATAGGCGGTGAACACGAGGAGGCCCCCCGCGCAAGCACCGATAAACCAGGCCAATGCCAGGGGCAGGTGCCCCTTGCCATGGCCGGGGGCTGGGAAAAGGAGGAAACCCAGGGTTAAAGGGATGACATAGGCGAAGGACTTGAATGCCACGAAAATGAGGATGACGCCCAGAAATCCAAGGGCCGAGTAGGACCATCTTCCCTTGGGCCGGGTCCGTCCACACCACCACATGAGCAACAGTCCGGTGAGGATCAGGTTGTCGTGCCGCACCTCGAACCCATAATCCCAGAGAGGTGCCAAGGTGGCTGCTCCCAACATGGCCATCAGGCCACGCTCAGATCGAAGGCGGACACCCGTGTTCATTGCGACTAGGGTGATGTTGAGGATGAAGATCCCGAGAAATGCCATGCGGCCGGCAAAGAACAAGCTCGCTGAACTTGTGGCAGAGGAAGCGATCCAGGCCAAAGGGCCAAGCATCCAGAGCAAGGCATTGGTGAAATAAGGGCCAGTCTGGTGGGTTCCGAGAATCCGGATCATAAACAGGTTTTGGGCTTCATCGACTTGGTAGATCCGATTGACCGCCAGGTAGAGGGCACTCAACCCAAGCAGCACCAGAAAGGCCATCATCAGCATTGACGGAACAACCTTGTTTTTCATGATCCACCGTGGCTCATCATCTTCGCTCCCAAGAATCAAGGGAAGGGACCAACGAGAGCCGCAATACGTCACCAAAGAGCCGCAAGAGGTCGCTTAAACTGCGAGGCAAATCACCTCCCGTTGTTCGGCCTCATTAGGAATGCTACTTCATAGCACAGTCTTAATAGATTTTGCGCCTTGGCACGAGACTTGATAATCTTTTCTCGGCCCTAACCTAAAGGAGACGCCCATGAAGAAGCAGTCAGGCTTCACCCTCATCGAACTGTTGCTGGTGCTCGCGATCATCGGCATCATCAGCGCCATCGCCATCCCGGCCCTGCTCAGCCAGCGCGCCCGGGCCCGCGACAAGGCCGCCCTGGAGAACATGACCGGCCGCATTGCTGATCTGGCCGGCCAGTGGGACAAGGGCAAGGAGGCGGGTCTTGCTTCAGGGACTATCGTCGGATCTATGTCGACCTACCTCGGCAATACCTCAGGCAAGGACAAGAATCCCTGGGATGGTGCTGCAGCGGCCTTCGTTACCACCATTGACCAGACGATCAGTGCTAAGACGACGGCCTCCGGTTTCGCTACCGCTGTCGCGGGTTTGACAGCCCCTAAAGGCCAGGTCGTATTCGCGGTTCAGACGCCCGCTGGCAATGGTTTTGGGTTCATCGGTGGCAAGGTGCTGTTGAATGCCAGTTCCACCTCCGACACGACCGCCAAGGTTCGCACCAAGATCGCCGCCATCGAGTAGGTTTCAAAACAACAGAAGGTATCGAGGGGGGAGGCGACTCCCCCCTCGCTTTGATTTTGGGATGGGATTCATGACCTCTTCACAGATGCCAACCACCCGGCACCTGCTCTTGCGCTGGCTGGGGCCCCTGCTGGGGGGCTTGGCCCTGTGCCTGGGCCTCCTAGTCATGAGCTTCCTCTTTACCCTCACTGGGGGGGTCATCAATCACATGCTCGAAAAGGGCTTCCGGATGGCCGTCATCCAGGGATTCTTTCTGAAGGCCATTCTCACCGAGATCCTGCCCCTGTATCTGGTCACCGCCTTTCTGCAGGCGCTGGTGGGACTTCTGCTGACGAAATCGCCCCTCTTCCAGGCTGGTGATTGGGAGCGCTGGTCCTTGCGCCACGGTTTCTGGATCAGCCTGGGCTTTGGTCTGGCTACCCACGCCTGGTTGTGGTGGGAGGTGCCCACCACCCTAAGGGTGCTGCCCGGTCTCAACCTGCTGCCCCTGGGCCTGGGTCTTGTGATTGCCGCACTGACGGCCTTCTTTTGTTTATGGAGGGGAATGAGTTTCTCCCGCACGCGCCCGGGACTGAAACTGCTCACGATTGGGCTCTGGGCCGCCTGCGCCTGGGCCACCCTGCTGGTGCCCAGGCAACTCGCCAAAGCAGGTCTGGCGTCTAGTCCCGTGGGTCACCCCGCCCGGGTGGTCATGCTGAGCATCGACGGTCTGCGGCAGGATACGGCGCTGCAGGCGGGTCTCCAGGATTTCCGGGGCTTTCAAGTGCAGAATGGCTACTCAGCCATCCCCGCCACCCGGGTCATGTGGAGCATCCTGTGGGGTGGCGACCCAGGTCACTATTCCGTGGGCAATCTGCTTCCCGCCCTTGAGGAATTCGAAGGGGCCTACCCCTTCACTCTGCTGGAAACCACCAAGGCCAGAGGGCTCAAGGCTCGGTTCTACATTGACGATGGCGGCACCATCGCCTTGGCTGATCGGAACCAGGCCTTTGATCAGGCCCTAACCCCGGCCAGGGGATGGGAGAATTTCCTGAATTCCAATGTCGGGGTCCACTTCCCCCTCTTCGCGGTCTGGTTGGATGCCCTGCGGGTGTTCCCAAGTACCACACCATGGACCCCCCTTGATCTTGGCCTGAAGACAGCCCTGAACCTGGGACGAGGGTCCGATTGGGTGATGTACCACTCCTGCCTCGCCCACCAACCCATCTACCTGACCCGAAAGGAACTGGGATCCATTCCGCGTTGGTGGTCGCTGTCGGCACGCCGAATGTCTCCTCATTGGTCCTACCCCAGCCCCAAGGACATTGCTTCCTGGAGGCCTGAATACAGTCCCTTCCTTGCTTATCGAATCCGGATACGCTCTCTGCTGTCCGACTGGCAAGGGGTGTGGAACGGCCTTCCGGAAGACAAGGACTACGGGAGCGCCTTACGCATCATGTTCACGGACCACGGTGAACGCTTCTACCACTGGATGGAGGACCCTGACATTCAGGCGGGCGGACTGCACGGCTTCAACCTGGATCCGTGGGAAGTCCGAATTCCCCTGGTTTTCGACGAACCCGGCCTGGCCCCCGGTAGCGACAGGGACCACGCCTTCAGCCTCCTGGAAATCCGGGATGCCGTGGCTCGCCGCCTGCTGCACCAGGAACCGTTGAACCTCAAATCACTGTTGGCCAAAGACTATGCGCCGATGCGGATGCATGCCATCGGTCAAGATATGTTCCTGGCAGAAGAGGTGGAATACCGGGAGCTCAGCACTGAGGAGATTGCCAAGAGTGCGGCCGTGCTGCCTGATGGAGTCTGGCTTGTAAAGTATGGAAGCACAGAAGATGAACGTGAAAAGGATTTGACTGTCGCGGAAGCCAGGGGTCGGTTGCTCAAGGTCTGGCGGCCCATGAAGAAAGGCGGCGCCCGCCGGGTCGACTACGATGGGTACCAGATGACCGGCTACGAAGATGTGGACGAGGCCCACTTTCAGGAGGCCCGAAAGCGCATCTTCCAGGCCATAAAGAAGCCATGGACTGATAGCCCCACATCTCATCGATGATCACGCCCATTAATAACGGGACGCCCTGCTTCTTTATCCGCAGGCAATCAAGTTCTTCAGCCGGTTGGTTTCCCGCGACAGAACCATTTCTGGCTACTTGTTATAGGTCGGATCCAGGGTGAGGCCGCCGCTCTGGTTGAGGGTCAGGACTGTCGCGCCGCCCTGGTTCGGATCCGTGACGGTAAGGGTGTAGCCCACGCCACCGCCCGTCACCGCCACGCTGTAGTTCATCTGGGTGGCATTTTTCAGGGACACCGTGGGCAGGAAGGTGGAATCGCTGCACGCAAAACTCGACCCCAGGCCCGTCCAGGTGACTGTGGTCCCGCTGGCCCCGTACATCCCAATTTCCGCCTTCCGGGTCTCCAGAGCCATGGACAGGACCCGGGCGTTGGACTGGGCATCGCCGATGACCCGGGCCCGCCGCCGCTGGCCCAGGAAGCTGGGGATGGCGATGCCACTGATGATGCCGATGATGGCCAGCACCGCCAGCAGTTCGATCAGTGAGAAACCTTGGGAGCGGGTCAAGCGTGGCATGGAATCCTCCCGGGACATGGCGGTATCAGACAGGTTGCAGCAAGAAGCGTTCGCTCAGTCCTTGCCCAGCACGTTGGCCATGTTGAAGATGGGCATGTACATGGCCACCACGATGAAGCCGATGATGCCGCCCAGCAGGGCGATCATCACGGGTTCCATGAGGATGGTGAGGTTGGCCACGGCGTTGTCCACTTCGTCCTCGTAGAAATCGGCCACCTTGGACAGCATGGCATCCAGGGCACCGGTGGCTTCGCCCACGCCCACCATCTGCACCACCATGGGCGGGAAGACCTTGGTTTCCGCCAGGGGGGCGCTGATGTTGCGACCCTGCTCCACGGCGTCCTTGGACTTGAGGATGGCGTTCTGGATGACCATGTTGCCCGCGGTGCGGGCCGTGATGTCCATGCCTTCGAGGATGGGCACGCCGGAGCTGATGAGGGTGCCCAGGGTGCGGCAGAAGCGGGCCACGGCCACCTTGCGCAGCAGATCGCCCAGCACGGGGATCTTCAGCATGAGGGAGTCCAGCATCAGGTGGCCGGCGGGCGTCTTGTAGTACTGCCGGAGGCCAATCACGATGGCGGCGATGGCAATGGCAATAAGCCAACTGTAACTAATGAGAGCGTTGGAGATGGCCATGCAGACAATGGTGGGGAAGGGCAGCTTGGCGCCCATGCCGTCATACATGGCCGAAAAGACCGGGATGACCTTGACCATGATGACCACCACCACCGTGATGGCGATGGTGATGACGGCGATGGGGTAGGTCATGGCCCCCTTCACCTTGGAGGTGAGCTTGACGGCCTTCTCGATGTAGCCCGAGAGGCGCTGGAGGATGATGTCCAGGATGCCGCCGCTTTCCCCGGCGCCCACCATGTTCACGTAGAGGTCGTTGAAGGCCTTGGGGTGCTTCGAAAGCGCCGTCTGCAGGGTGGAGCCCTTTTCCACATCGGCCTGGACGGCCTCGATGATGCGCTGAAAGCCCTTGTGGGCCTGCTGGGCGCCCAGGATCTCCAGGCACTGCACCAGGGGCAGGCCCGCGTCGATCATCACGCTGAACTGGCGGGTGAAGATGGCCAGTTCCTTGGCGGGCACCTTGCCGAATGACTTGCCACCCTCGCCGGCCATGACGCGCACGTTCATGACTTCGATGCCGTTGCGCTTCAGGGTGGCGGCGGCGGCATCACGGGAATCGGAAACCAGGACGCCTTCCTGGATCTCCCCCATTCGGTTCTTGCCTTTCCAAGCATAAGCGGGCATGCGGACCTCGGCGAGGGACTGGGAACGGTGATGCCTTCAGGATAGGCAGGAAAGGAACATCCGGGAAGCCTTATGGCTTTGGTTCTATCTGGTCGTGGATCCAGGTTTTCAGTTCATTCGATAGCTCCAGAGCGCGCCCCCGATCGAGCGGGGCGTCTTCGTAGTGGTCAAGGTGCTCATAGCGATACTCAACTGCAAAAGGCGTCATTTCTTGCAAGGCTTCCAACGGTAGGGGCAGGGGCCATCCGCCGGTGATGAGGAGGTCCATTAATTCCAGAAGGTCATGGGTCCGGCGATAGGGTATGCCGTGAAAGGCAAGAAGGGCCTTGAGCCGCTTTTCCACCGCCTGCTGGAGATGGAATCCAATGATCTGGTCTCCCAACCTTGGGTCCCCGGAGAGCTGGCGGGCGGCCAACTCGTCCTGGTCGGCCTTGGCGAGCAGGATCCGAACGGCCTCAACCCGCGCGTTCATAGACCACCTGCCCGTGCCGCGCCGCTTCGAAAAGGGCGGTTCCAGGCTGATCCTTCCAGACC
>JBBRZL010000032.1:0-26249 GCA_038236735.1 Holophagales bacterium
GATGCCGTTGTCGGTCATCCAGGCGGCCTGCCAGGTGAGCAGGCGGCTGGCCTCGATCTTCTTGGCCATGTCCGCCAGCATGAAGCTGATGGCCTGGTTGGCGAAGATGGGCTGGCCGAACTGGATGCGGGTCTTGGCGTAGTCCAGCGCGATCTCGTAGGCGGCCCGTGCCACGCCCACGCCCCCGGCGGCCACAGCGGCCCGGGTCTGGTCCAGGGTCTTCATGGCGATGACGAAGCCCATGCCCTCCTTGCCGAGGATGTTCTCGGCGGGCACTTCGGCATCGTTGAAGTAGAGTTCCACCTGGTTGGAGGCCCGCTGGCCCATCTTGTCCATGGCCTTGCCCACCACCAGGCCCGGCGTATCCCGGGGCACGATGATGCAGCTGGTGCCGCGGGCGCCCTTGGTAGGATCGGTGCTGGCGAAGAGGGCGTACCAGTCGGCGTAGCCACCGTTTGTGCAGTAGCACTTGGTGCCGTTGATGATGTATTTGTCACCCTGCTTCTCGGCGCGGCAGCTCATGCCGCCGGCGTCGGAGCCGGCGTTGGGTTCGGAGAGGGAGAAGGCCGCGAACTTGGGTTCCTCCGCGAGCATGCCCAGCCACTTCTTTTTCTGCTCGGTGCTGCCGGCCACGAGCACGGGTGTCATGGCGAGGCCGTTGGCCATGATGGAGGTGTAGAGTCCGGCGCAGCCCCAGGCCAGCTCCTCGCAGACGATGGCACCTTCCACCTGGTTCTCGCCGGGGCCGCCGAACTCCTCGGGCACCAGCGCCTGCAGGAATCCCTGGTCCCAGGCGGCCTGGTAGACGTCCACGGCCCACTCGCCGGTCTCGTCGTACTTGCGGGCCACGGGGCGCATGATCTTCTCGGCGAAGGTGTGGGCGCGCTCTTTGAGGGCCAGCTGTTCAGGGGAAAGCGTAAAACCAAGCATGAAGCCCTCGTGTGGAAAAGGATGGGGTGGCCCAGTGGATAGGATTCGACTTTCCAGTCTATCGCCGAGGGGCCTCGCGCCAAAGGCCCGTGTGCCTGACGCCAGGTAGGATGCCTTCGATCGCATGGAGATCTCGGGGTAAACTTAGGGGTTGGAGTGCCCATGACCATCCGATTGACAGACCTCTGTAAGGCCGTCCTCGAGACTGAATACGCGGTGCGGGGGCCCATCGTGGCCCGGGCCGCGGAGCTGGAGCGGCAGGGCCGCGAGATCATCTACTGCAACATCGGGAACCCCCAGTCCCTGGGCCAGCAGGCCCTCACCTGGAATCGCCAGCTCCTCGCCCTCTGCGAGTACCCGGCCCTGATGGCGTCGGCACCCGGAGCCTTTCCCGGGGACGTGATCGAGACCGCCCAGGCCATCCTCGCTGGAACGAAGCACGGGCTCGGCGCCTACAGCGAAAGCCGGGGCGTGCGCTTCATCCGAGAAGCCGTGGCCGAATTCATCCTGGAGCGTGACCACATCGGCGTGGACCCCGACGCCATCTTCCTGACCGACGGCGCCAGCAAGGGCGTGCAGACCATCCTGCGGCTGCTCATCAGCGGGCCTCTGGACGGGATCATGGTCCCCATCCCCCAATACCCGCTCTATTCGGCCACCATCACGCTCTACGAGGGGCGCATGGTGCCCTACTTCCTGGATGAAGCCAACGGTTGGAAGCTGAGCCGCCCCCTGCTGGAAGCCTCCCTGGCCAAGGCGAAGGCCGAGGGTACGCACGTGAAGGCCATCTGCGTCATCAACCCAGGCAACCCCACGGGGGCGGTACTGGACGAGGCCAACATCGCCATGATCGTCGAGTTTGCGAAAGGCCACGGGCTTTCGATCCTGGCCGACGAGGTCTACCAGGAGAATATCTACCTGCCGGGCGACGCCTTCGTGTCCTTCGCCAAGGTGCTGAGCCAGGCCGATGCCGAGGCTGTCTCGCTGTTCAGCTTCCACTCCTGTTCCAAGGGCTTCCTGGGCGAGTGCGGCGTACGCGGCGGCTACTTCGAGTACCGGAATGTGCCGGAGGACGTGGCCGCGCAGATCCTGAAGCTCCAGAGCGTGAGCCTCTGCGCCAACCTGGCGGGCCAGACCGCCACCTACGCCATGGTGCGTCCGCCCAAGCCTGGCATGCCCTCCTACCGCCAGTACGAGGCGGAGAAGGGCGCCATCCTGGACACCCTGAAGCAGCGGGCCATCCTCCTGGCCGAGGGCCTGAACCGAATCGAAGGCATCCGCTGCAACGTCATCGCCGGGGCCATGTATGCCTTCCCCAGCATCACGCTGCCCATGGGCCGCAGCGACTCCGACTACGCCATGGCGCTGCTGGAGCAGACCGGAATCTGCGTGGTACCGGGCTCCGGTTTCGGCCAGGCCGACGGCACCGCCCACTTCCGCACCACCATCCTGCCGCCCACCGACAAGATCCAGAAAGTCGTCGCCGCTCTCGGCGAGTTCCACCGGAACTACCGATGAGGAAGCTTAGAAAGGAATGAATCCACAGATTTCACAGATGGACACAGATTGAAAACAATGGGTGGGGAGCACTCCCCAATTCCTCTCCCGCTTAGCCTCAGCATCCCAAAATAGAATCTGTGAAATCTGCGCAATCTGTGGATAAATCTGTTGCTCTTGAACACATCGAGTTAGGAGATCCCATGCGTCCCGAGCATCCCATCGTCCTCATCACCGGCGCCTCCAGCGGCTTTGGCGCCGCCATGGCCCGCCTGTTGGCCGCCCAGGGCTGCCACCTGGCGCTGGGTGCCCGCCGCCTGGAGCGGGTGCAGGCCCTGGCTGACGAACTCATGAAGGCCCATGGCATCAAGGCCTTCGCCGGGGCTGTGGACACCCGCGACACCGCCAGCGTGAACACCTTCGTGGCAGCTGCTGCCACCGCCCTCGGCGGGCTCCATGTGCTGGTGGCCAACGCGGGCCTGGCCAGCGGCACCTACAAGCTGTGGGAGACGCCCGATGCGGATCTGGAAGCCATGCTGCGCACCAACGTCGAAGGCGTGGTGAAGACCATCCGCGCTGGCCTGCCGCATCTCCGCAAGGCCGGCTGGGGCCACGTGTTCTTCATCGGCTCCACCGCCGGCCACCAGCCCTACGAGGGTGGCAGCGTCTACTGTGCGTCGAAGTTCGGCGTGAAGGCCATGGCCCAGAGCCTGCGCCTGGAACTGAACGGCGAGCAGATCCGCGTCACCTCCGTGGACCCCGGCATGGCCGAGACCGAATTCTCCAACGTGCGCATGAAGGACGACGCCAAGGCCGAGGCGGTCTACAAGGGCGTGACGCCGCTCACGGCCAACGACGTGGCCGAGTGCGTGCGCTGGTGTCTCATGCTGCCCGACCATGTGAACATCGACGAGATGCTCGTGAAGTGCCTCGACCAGGCCAGCGTCTTCAAACTGCATCGGCGGACCTAGCTCCCTCCCGACTGAGCCGCAACGCCAACGGCAGCGCCGCCAGCATGGCGAGGGCACCCAAGGCCCAGCCGAGGCGGTAGCCGTAGTGGCCGATGGTCCAGCCCAGGCTGAAGCTGCCGAGGCCGATGCCCGCATCGAAAGCGAAGAGCAGGGCGCCGAAGGCTGAGCCGCGCCGCTGCGGATCCACCGCTTCCATCAGCCGCGCGTTGAGGAGCGTGTGCAGCATGCTGTAGCCGGCGCCGTAGAGCAGGGCCGCGAGGATGTGCCGCACCAGCCCACCGGGCAACGCGGCCAGCAGGATGAGACCCGCCGTGGCGGCCACCAGCATGCCCGGCAGCTTGCGGATGGGGCGCCGGCCGAAGCCGCGGCGCAGCATCGCCACCCGCATGAGCACCATGCCAACGGCCATGAAGGAGAGGAAGGCCGAGGGCAAGGCCAGCCCCAGGGCCAGGCCTTCCTGAGCCGTGTAGCTGCCCAGGGCCCCGTAGCCCAGGGCCGTGCAGAACAGGATCAGGCAGGGTGCGATGACGATGGCATTGGGCCACTTGAAGCCTTCGGCGCGGCCGTGGGCATGGTCCTTGGGCAGGATGGTGCCCAGGGCCCCCAGCAGGAGGAACAGGCCCGCGAGGTACCAGCCGATGGGCGCAAAGCCCCAGTGCTGGAAGATCCACAAGCCCAGTAGGGGCCCCACGATGACGCCACCGGGGCTGGCCAGGCCGTAGAGGCTGAGGCCATCCGCGTGGCGATCCGCGGGCAGCACGTGGGAGAGCGAGGCCATGGTGGCCGTGAGCAGGCCAGACCAGACGATGCCGTGGGGAATCGCCAGCAGGTAGAAGCCCAGGCGATCGGTGAGCAATGAGTAGGCGGCCAGGAAGACGGCGTAGAGCAAGGCCGAGGCGACCACCAAGCGGCGATGGCCCAGACGGTCGCCCAGGGGCCCGGTGAACAAGGCGCCCAAGGCGCTGCCCGCGGTGAAGAGGCTCATGAAGCGGCCACTTTCTGCCAGGCTGGCGCCCAGTTCCCGCAGGCGTAGCGGCACCGTGGGAAAGAGCTGGAAGGCCGCAAAAAAAGTGACAAACGTGAGTGCCCACACCAAGGCGAACTGGCGCGTGACGAGCTGCGTACGGGGGGGTGAAAGATCCGTCATGCGGCACCTCCGCCGAACGCACGCGGTGCGTGCTTCGGCGCGCTCCGCTTGCCGAGGCGGAGCCTCCCTGTGCCGCACCCTTCATTCGGCCCATCCTGGGCCTCACCCCTTCGGGGCCGGACATTCGTCCGGTGGCGCTCGGCTCCTACCTCGCGCTCGGGCTTCGGCTTGACTCGCGCCAATGGCGCTCGCCCCTTCGGGGCCGTCTGCTTTGCAGCCGGTCCTACCCGCCTGCGTCGATTGGTCGCCAAAGTGGCACTTCGCTCCTGCTGCGTGCTCATGCCTCCAGAATGCCAGAGACATCAGGAGTGGTTGTCATGGCCGGACGCACCACGCGGCGGGCCACAGGGATGGCCAGGGCCAGCAGGAGCGCGCTTGCGGCCCAGCCCCAGCGGAAGCTCATCCGTTCCATGACCCAGCCCAGCGCAAGAGCTCCCAGGGCCGTGCCCACGTCGAAGGCGAAGAAGAGGGCACCGATGCCTGCACCCCGCCGTTCGGGTCGGCTGGTCTCGATGATGTGCATGAAGATCAGGGTGTGCACCATGCCGTAGCCCGCGCCGTAGACGAGTCCCGCCGTGAGATGGCGGCTCGTTCCGCCGGGCAGGAAGGTGAGCAGCAGTGAGCCCAGCGAAGCCAAGGCCAGCATCCAGGGCAGCAGAGCCACGGGCCGCCGCCCCATGCCCGTGAGGCCCAGCACGGCCCGCAGGCCCATCATGCCGATGGCGAAGCAGGTGAGCAGGGCCGAGGGCCAGGCCATGTCCAGGGCCTTGGCCTCCTGGGCACTGTAGGGCGGCATGGGGCCGAAGCTGAGGCCCAGGAACAGCAGCAGGGTCACGGGCCCCCAGACGGACCGTTGCGGCAGCTGGAAGAGGGCTGCCGGGGCGACCTCCTGGGCCGTCTCCCGGGGCAGCGAGCCGATGAGCACGTGCAGCACGGCGAACACCAGGGCCAGGATCACGAGCATCCAGGCGAATCCCAGGTGCGGCAGCAGCCAGAGCCCTGCCAGCGGCCCCAGGGCCACGCCCCCGGGACCCGCGAGGCCGAAGAGGGAGAGGCCCTGGGCCCGGTGCTCCGGCGCCAGGATGCCGCCCACCTTGGCCATGGAGCCCGTGCGCAGGGCCGACCATAACAGGCTGTGGACGGGCGCGAGCGCGTAGAACACCCAGCGCACCTGCAACAGGGCATAACTTCCGAGGATGACCACCAGGGCCAGGGAGGCTACCCGGAGCACCCGCCGCTGGCCCAGGCGATCGCCCAGGGGGCCCGTGAACAGCGACCCGAAGCCAGAGCCCAGCATGAAGGCGGTCTGGAACCGTCCGCTTTCCGCCAAGCTGGCGCCCAGGTCCCGCAGATGCAGAGGCACCACGGGAAAAAGCTGGTAGCCCGCCGCGAAGACCAGGAAGTAGAAGATCCAGAGAAGCACGAAGGGGGCGGTGAGTAGGCCCGCCTGTTCCGATGCCCCGCCCGTGTCCGCCATGCTTCCAGCATCGCATATGCTGGATGATCCATCCCGAGGTCCCCATGCAGCCGGAGTCGTTCCAATCCGAAGTCGAGCGCATCAAGCAGGGTGGCGCGGCGAAGGCCCACGAGAAGAACACCGAGGCTGGCAAGCTCTTCGCCCGGGAGCGCCTCCGCCTGCTGGTGGATGAGGGCAGTTTCAACGAGGATGGCCTCTTCGCCAACGCGTCGGCCAAGGAGCTGCCCGCGGATGGCGTCATCACCGGCACGGCCACGGTGGGCGGTCGAACGGTGGCCCTCATGGCCAACGACAGCACCATCAAGGCCGGCAGCTGGGGTGCCCGCACGGTGGAGAAGATCATCCGCATCCAGGAGGTGGCCCTGAGGATGAAGGTGCCCATGCTCTACCTGGTCGACAGCGCCGGGGCCCGCATCACGGACCAGCTGGACATGTTCCCGGGCCGCCGCCACGCCGGCACCATCTTCCACATGGAGGTGGCGTTGTCGGGCCTGGTGCCCCAGGTCTGCCTGCTCTTCGGGCCCTCGGCCGCGGGTGGTGCCTACATCCCCGCCTTCTGCGACGTGGTCATCATGGTGGAAGGCAACGCCAGCATGTACCTGGGCTCGCCCCGCATGGCCGAGATGGTCATCGGCGAGAAGATCAGCCTCGAGGAGCTGGGCGGCGCCCGTATGCACTGCTCCGTGAGCGGCTGCGGCGACTTCCTCTGTCCGACCGAGGCCGCAACCATCGAGCTCTGCAAACAGTACCTATCCTACTTCCCGCAGCACTGCGAAGACCCGCTTCCCGTCGTGCCGCCGAAGGCGGTCGCGCCTCAGGCGAAAGCGTTGGGCGCCATCGTGCCCGCCGACATCATGGCCCCCTTCCAGATGAAGGATTTCATCGAGGGCCTGGTGGACGAGGGCAGCTTCCTGGAAGTGAAGAAGCTCTTCGCGGGGGAGATCATCACGGGCCTGGGGCGGCTCAACGGCCAGCCCGTGGGCATCCTGGCCAACCAGCCCCGGGTGAAGGGCGGCGTGCTCTTCGTGGACAGCGCCGACAAGGCCACGCGCTTCATCACCCTCTGCGATGCCTTCGGCCTGCCCCTGGTCTTCCTCAGCGACGTGCCTGGCTTCATGATCGGCAGCGCGGTGGAAAAGCAGGGGATCATCCGCCATGGCGCCAAGATGATCAGTGCCATGGCAGGCTGCAGCACCCCACGCTTCTGCGTCATCGTCCGCAAAGCCTATGGGGCGGGCCTCTATGCCATGAGCGGCCCGGGCTTCGACCCGGACGCCACGCTGGCGCTGCCCACCGCCAGCATTGCCGTCATGGGCGCGGAGGCCGCGGTGAACGCCGTCTTCGCCAACAAGATTGCCGACAAACCCGAGGCCGATCGCGCCGCCTACGTGCAGCAGCTCCGCGATGAATACAACGCCGACATCGACCTGGAGAAACTGGGCGCCGATCTGCACGTAGATGCCATCGTGGCCCCCGGGGACCTGCGCAGGGAACTCATCACCCGTCTCGCCCGGGCCCGCCGCCGGGAGGTCTGGCCCGTCAAGCGACGCGCCGTCACACCGGTCTGAATCCGGAAAATGGCCTAAGTCTTGCTGGACTGTTCCATAATGTGTCCAGATCCAGTCACGGAGGAACCATGCGTGTCCTGAGAGCCATTCCCGCCTTGCTTGTGATGGTCCTGTTCGGGTGTGGCGTCGGGGATGTCAGCATTTCGATTTCTCCCGGTTCAGCCACGGTCACGGTCAACGCCCAGATTCAGTTCTCCGCCAGCGTGGGCAACGCCGGCAATAAGAATGTCACCTGGGCCGCCACCGGAGGCAGCGTCGATAGCTCGGGTCTCTTCACGGCGCCTTCCTCCCCAGGCACCTGCTACGTGGTGGTCACCAGTCAGGCGGACACCAGCAAGACCGCCACCGCTGTCATCACCGTCGTGGCCCCCGTGGTCATCACGCCCAGCACCACCACTCTCGCCCCCGGCGCCACGCAAATTTTCACGGCCGTCATCCCAGAGACCGGGGACACCAACGTGACCTGGTCAATCTCAGAAGGCGCGTCCGGTGGCACCTTCGACGCTACCGCTCCTGGGCACTATACGGCCCTACCCGATGCGGACGATGGCAGCGTCTTTCACATCATCGCTACCAGCATGGCCGATTCCAACAAGTCCGCCACCGCCCTGGTGAACATCCAGACTCCGGTGGCCGTCGCGCCCGCTTCGGCATCCATCGCCGTCAACACCACGCAGCAGTTTACAGCCACGGTCCGGGCCACCTCGAGCCCGAACGTCACCTGGTCGGTGCTGGAAAACATCGCCGGTGGCACCGCCGGCGGCACCATCACAGGAACTGGGCTCTACACGGCGCCCGCCACCACCGGCACTTACCATGTGGTGGCCGCCAGTGCGGCGGATTCCACTCAGACCGGCAGGGCCACCGTCATCGTCGGCCCCTGAACTGACGGGATTCTGCATCGGCCGAGGCACCCTTTCCGGAGGCGCGCATGTTTCGTCGTGTAGAGGACTTCAAAACCATCTGGGAACAGGAGGCGGAGAAGACCCTGGCGGTGCTTTCAGCCATCCCTGACGCAGCGGCGCACCAGGCCGTGGACGCCCAGCACCGGGACCTCCGGCGCCTGGCTTGGCACCTGGTGGAGACCGTCCTGGAACTGCCGCAGAACCTCGGCCTCAAAGTGCATGGGCCCGTGGGCTTAGGCTCGGATGGCTTCATCGCCGCCGCGCCCCCGCCCACCATGGCCGAGATCGCTAAGACCTACCGGGCCGTGAGCGATTCCCTGCTGGATCACCTGGGCAGCTGGAGCAACACGGAACTGGGCCGCAACTTCGCCCTCTACGGCGAGACCTGGACCGGCGCCTTCGCGTTGTACGTGCTCGTCAGCCACCAGACCCACCACCGGGGCCAGATGACCGTCCTCTTGCGCCAGGCCGGGCTCCGTGTGCCCAGCCTCTACGGCCCCACCAAGGAAGGCTGGGCCGAGTTCGGGCTGGAGGCGCCGAAAGTCTGAGCGCCCTGCAAGCAAGGCTGTTCAGCCGCGAAAATCACCTCGCTGCTTGCCTCAAGACTATGCTGGGGTGCCTAGCCCATGAGGTTCCCCGTGCCGTACCGCGCCCTGCTGCTGTGTCTTGCCACCCTCTGCCTGTCGGCCGCGCTGCCAAGTTTCCAGAAGGTCGGCCAGGGCCCCGGCATCCTGCTGATCCACGGCTTCGGCGGCAATAAGGAGGTCTGGTCCGGCGTGGCCGGTGAGCTCGCGCGGGACCACACGGTGCTCAGTGTGGACCTGCCCGGCAGTGGCGGCAGTCCCGGCCCGGTGGTGGTGGAGGGGCGCGCGGACTTCGGCGCGTTGGCCAAGGAACTGGCGGCTCTCGTGCGTAAGGAGGGCCTCGCGCCCTGCCTGGTGGTGGGGCATTCCATGGGGGGCCCCATCGCGGCGCGCACGGTGCTCGAAGATCCCGCCGCCTTCCGGGGCCTGGTCCTGGTGGACAGCTTCCTGGGTGCCATCCCCGAGGCCTACCTGGAGCCCACCGCCGTGGCTCTGGCCGGGAATGCAAAACAGATCCTGACGGTCTTCTTCAATCTCATGACCACCGGCCCTGCCCAGACCCAGGGGACCGTGGCCGAGGCCATGAAGATCCCCGTGCCCTTCCTGCAGGCCTACCTGCGAGCCATGACCCGGGATGCCCTGGCGGGTCGCCAGGCGCAGCTGCGCCTGCCCGTGCTGCAACTGGCCTCCGGTCCGCGGGAGGCTGATCCCGTCAAGGAGGCGGCCCTCTTGGCCCAGTATGGCTTCAAGGCGCTGCCCGCTTTCCGCAGCATCCACTTCCCTGCGGCCAAGCACTGGATCATGTGGGACGCGCCCGAGGCCTTCCTGATCGCCCTGCGGGCTTTCGAGGCCGGCCTGGGCCGCTGAGCGCCAGCCGGGAGCCCGGGCCCTTCGGTCAGAAGCGCCGGCCCAGGCCCAGCCAGACATTGGGCCCGGTGGAGTCCGTGTCCGCCGTGACCTGGGGATTGATCAGGGAGCCGCTGGCCGGCACCTGATGCTTGAGGCGGGCCCAGGAGTAACTGAGGCCGGCTTGGGCGTACCAAGTGCGCAGCTGGGTCAAATAGACGTCCACGCCGGCCCCGGCCGTGAGGATGGGGAACCAGCCGCTGTTGTCCACCTGGGCCAGGGTCTCGTCCAGCAGATCGTTGCGGAGGGTGAGCAGGGTCCGGTCCTTGTCATAGGCCAGGCCGAAGCCCGCCGAGAGGAAGGGGGTCCAGCGGCCCTGCCGGCCCCAGGGGTTGTACTGGGCGATCACCATGAGATCCGCGTAGATCGAGTACTTTTGCTCGAAGGCCAAGGTCGCTGGGCCCGCCAGGGTATCCACCATTTGCGCGCCATGGATCCGCCCCCGGGAGTAGTCCAGCTCCAGGCCCAGCTTCCAGCGGGCATCCAGATCCAGGAAGATCTGCAGTCCGAGGTTGAGGTTCGCCACGTCGTCCCAGGTGTTGAAATTCGAGCCGAAGGCTGCGTTGATGTCCTTGATCTGGCGGTTGGCCTCGGTCTGCTTCGGCCAGCTCTGCTGAAGGTAGAGCACGCCGGACCAAGGCCCCGTGGCGCCCTGGGCCCTGGCGAAGGGGCCGGTGAGCAGCAGCCCGGCGATGAGCAGGCAGAGATGGTGCAGGGGCTTTTCCATGGCAACACCGGGGGAAGGCTCTTCAGGGATAGCCCCGGGGCCGACAGGTGTCAATGCGGAAGGAGGAGAGGGCGGAAGGGAATCGAGAGGGAAACTTGCCAGCGCCTGTCCCCTGAGTCAACCCTGGGCCAGGCCGCTCTTCTCGCGTCCCGATTCTGCCCCAGGCGTTCCCCGCATGATTGCGGCCCCTTGCCGCGGCTGGGAGGTACCCCATCCGCAGTCCCGGTTGAGCGATTAAACTGGAAGGCCGCCCCGGCTGCATGGGCGGGTATTCAGTCATGTGATGCGATCCAACGATGAAGGCGGACAAGTGGACTCAGAACGGGTGTGGTGGTCGCATTATCCGGAAAGCGTGGGCCGAGAGGCTCGGCCCTTTCCTTTCGAGAACCTCGGTGAGCTGGTGCGGGCCGCGGCGGTGCGCTACGGGGACAAGGCGGCCGAGACGCTGGTCCTGCCCAACGGCATGGAGGCCACCCTCAGCTTCAAGGAAGTCGACCATCTCTCGGATGCCTTTGCGGCCTATCTGCGGCACGGCCTCCGGCTCCAGCCCGGGACCCGGGTGGCCATTCTGCTGCCCAATGCCCTGGCCTATCCGGTCTGCGCCTTTGGCGTGCTCAAGGCCGGCTGCGTGGTGGTCAATACCAACCCCCTCTATACGCCCCGCGAGCTGGAACAGCAGCTGCTGGATAGCGGCGCCGAGGTGCTGGTGGTGCTGGACCACTTCGGCGACAAGCTGCTGTCCGTGGTGCCCCACACCCAGGTCAAGACCATCGTGGTGGCCTGCATCGCCGACTTCTTTCCGCTGCTGTCGCGGCTCCTCATCCGCACCAAGCTGAAGCTCTCGGGCCAGATCCCGCCCATGGGCCAGCCCTTCACGCGCCTGCCCCGGGCCATCCACCAGGGCTTGTTGTACCTGGCCAAGGAGCACCTGCTGCCGGAAGCGGCCGCACGGACTGAGCCCACCCGCGACAGCCTGGCCCTGCTTCAATACACGGGCGGCACCACGGGCCTCAGCAAGGGCGCCATGCTGAGCCACGGCAACCTGCTGGCCAACCTGGAGCAGCTGGGCGAGATCACCAAGGTCTACGGTTTCAGCTACGGCGAGGAGACCGTGCTGACGGTACTGCCGATGTATCATGTGATTGCCTTTACCATCAACCTGCTCTTCGGCTTCCACACGGGCAGCCACAGCATCCTGGTGCCCAATCCCAGGCCCCTCAAGAGCCTCCGCCCGGCCTTCAGGAACCACGAGATCACCTGGATGACGGCGGTGAACACCCTACTCAAGGCCCTGCCGCAGGAGGACTGGTTCAAGCCGGAGCTGACGCGGAAGATGCTGGGCGTCTTCGCGGGCGGCATGCAGACCCATCCGTCGGTTCTGCAGTACTGGGAGGCCTTCACGGGCTGCCTGGTGATCGAGGGTTTCGGCCTCAGCGAAACCAGCCCCCTGGTCACGTACAACACCGCCGTCCGAGCTGGGAACCGCCTTCGGCGCACCATGCCGCAAGTGGGCGGCGTGGGGCTGCCCCTGCCCGGCACGGACCTGCGCATTGTGGATGACGAAGGCCACCCGGTGGCCACCGGGGAGCATGGCGAGATCGTGGTGCAGGGCCCGCAGGTCATGCAGGGCTACTGGCACCAGCCCGAGGAGACGGCCCGGACCATGCGCGAGGGCTGGTTCCACACCGGCGACATCGGCTGCTTCGACGCCGATGGCTACCTCACCATCACGGACCGCAAGAAGGACATGATCATCGTCAGCGGCTTCAACGTCTTCCCCAACGAGGTGGAGGCCTGCATCGCCATGCATCCGGACGTGGCCGACGTGGCGGTGGTGGGCATTCCCCACGAGGACACCGGCGAGGCTGTGCGTGCCTTTGTGGTGCTGCGGAAGGAACTCACCATCGAGGAGATGCGTCACCACTGCCGGAGCCTGCTGGTGAACTACAAGGTGCCCACCAGCTTCCGCTTTCTGGCCGAGATCCCCAAGAACGCCGTGGGCAAGGCCCTCCGCCGGGAGCTCCGCGCCGCCGCGGCCATCGAGGGCTGAGTTAGCCCAGCTTCCGCCGAAGCTTCTCTGCCAGTGCCCTGGCCTCGGGATGCCTGAAGCCGGCGGCGGCCAGGCCGTAGACTACGGCGCATAGGGCCACCAGGGGCAGCAGTCGCACCGTCAGGGCCAGGCGCGTGAACGCGTGAGGCGCATCCAACCTGAAGAAGCGGGCGCCACCCCAGGCCAGCAGACCCATGAGCAGGCAGGCAGCGAGGGCGCGGGCGCCGGCGTCCAGCAGGGGACGCACGGTCAGGCCGGGCAGGCGGGGCCGCAGGCGAAACAGGAGACACAGCATCCCCACGAGGCTGGCCAGACCGTTAGCCAAGGCCAGGCCACTGGTGCCCAGTGGCTTCAATAGGGCGAAGCTGAGGGCCACGTTCAGCAGCAGGGTGCCGCCCGCCAGCGCCGCGGGGCCGCGGTAGTCCTTCAGGGCGTAGAGCGCCTGATTGCCGAGTCGTTGCCCCGCCACGAAGACCAGGCCCACGGCGCCGAAGACGAGCGTAAGGGCCGTCCAGTCCGCGGCGGCGGGGGTGTAGGCACCGGTGCGGAAGAGCAGGGCGCAGATGGGGCGCGCCAGTACCGCGAGGCCCACGGAGGCGGGCAGCACCAGCAGGGCCGAAGCGGAAATAGATTGCGTGAGGCTGCGGTTCAGGGCGGGCCAATCCCGTGCCTCGGCCTGGCGCGCCAGGGTGGGCAGGCCCGCGGTGGCGAGGCTCATGGCGAAGAGGCCCAGCACCATCTCGCCCATCATGCCGCTGTTGTAGAGCACGATCTGGGCGCCGTTGGGCAACTTCGAAGCCAGCATGGTACTGATGAGCGCATTGATGGGATAGATGCCGGCCGCCAGCAGACCGGGCCCCATGCGCTGAAGGGCCTTGCGCACCCAGGGGTCCCGCAGGTGCAAGCCGAAGGTGAGGCCGAAGCCCTCCTGCCGCACCGCCGGCAGCACCACCAGCAGCTGGAGGATGCCCCCGGCCAGCACGGCGAGGGCACAGACGACAGCGACTGTCTCAAGCGGGACAGCTCCCTTGCGTTCCAGCACGCGCAGGGTGGTCCAGCCGAAGGCGATGAAGGCCAGGTTCCAGAACACCGAGACCGAGGCTGCCAGGGCGAAGCGGTGGCGCAGGTTCAGCAGGCCCGCGAAGCCCGCCGTGAGGCTCACCAGCGCCAGGTAGGGGAACATGAGGCGGCCCAGTTTGGCGGTGAGTGCGCCCTGGGCCGCGGGTCGCCCCAGCATGAGCAGGCCCGCCAGGGGACCCATGAACAGCAGCACCAGAGCCACGCCCACCAGCAGGATGAGCAGCAGGGTGCCCAGGAAGCGCGCCGCGACGGCCTTCAGGACCGCCTCGCCCTCGGCGGCCTCGGCCTCAGCCAAAGTGGGCAGGAAGGCGGCGGTCATGGTGCCTTCGGCGGTGAAGCGGCGCAGCAGGTTCGGCAGGCGGAAGGCCACCGCATAGGCGTCCGCCGCGGTACCCGCCCCCAGCACGTGGCTCAGGAAGAAAGTCTGGACCAGCCCTGTGAGCCGGCTTAGCAGCGTCATGAAGCCCACGACGCTCGCGGAGCGGAGCAGGCTGGGGCGGATCCGGGGGGAATCGCTCATGGTTGCAGTGGGGTGGGGTGGTCCATGAGGTTCCCGGGAACTGGAGCCGCCTGCCGGAATCGAACTGGCGAACCCGATGCGGGTCGCGGTTCAGGCCTGCAGTGCAGGCCTGAGAGCGGGGCCCCGCAGGTGTGAGCATAGCGTAGAAGTTTGGCCCGAGACAGGTCCCGTGAGTCGCGGCCCTGGCGCCCTGGCACGCGATCAGGGGCGGGCTGGAGCAGGCCGAAAAGTGGAGCCGCCTGCCGGAATCGAACCGGCGACCTCCAGATTACAAAGCTGGAGCTCTACCAACTGAGCTAAGGCGGCACAGGGTCCAGTCTATCGGATTCCGCCCTAGCGTGGATCGCCCGTGGGGTTGCGCTTCAGCCCTTCCAGGAAGGTATCCATCCACTTGGTGGAGAAGGTGCCGGCGATGAAGTCGGGGTCGTCCATGATGCGGCGGTGCAGGGGCGCGGTGGTCTTGATGCCCTCGATCACCAGGGTGTCCAGGGCGCGACGCATGCGGGCGATGGCCTCGGGGCGGTTGGCGCCGTAGGCGATGAGCTTGGCCACCATGGAGTCGTAGTGGGGCGGGATGACCGCGTCCTGGTGCATGGCCGTGTCCACGCGGATGCCGGGACCCCCCGGGAAGTGCAGGGCGGTGATGCGGCCGGGGCTGGGGGTGAACTTGAAGGGATCCTCGGCGTTGATGCGGCACTCGATGGCGTGGCCCCGCTGGACCACGTCGGCCTGGGTGAAGCTGAGCTTCTGTCCGGCGGCGATGCGGAGCTGCTCCTTGACGATGTCGATGCCCGTGACCAGTTCGGTGACGGGGTGCTCCACCTGGACGCGGGTGTTCATTTCCATGAAGAAGAAGTCGCCGCGCTTGTCCAGCAGGAACTCGATGGTGCCGGCGTTGTAGTAGCCCACGGACCGGGCGGCCTTCACGGCCATGTCGCAGATGCGCTGGCGCAGGGCGGGCTCGAGGACCGCACTGGGGCTTTCCTCGATGAGCTTCTGGTGGCGGCGCTGGATGGAGCACTCGCGCTCGCCCAGGTGCACCACGTTGCCGAACAGGTCGCCCATGATCTGAACTTCGATGTGGCGCGGCTCCAGAAGGTACTTCTCCATGTAAACGCTGTCGTCGCCGAAGGCGCCCTTCGCCTCGCTGCGGGCGGTGTTGTAAAGGTCCGGGAGTTCCTCGGCGTTGTTGCAGATGCGCATGCCGCGTCCGCCGCCCCCCGCGCTGGCCTTGACGATGACCGGATAGCCGATCTGTTCGGCCACCACCAGGGCTTCTTCCACCGTCTCGACGAGACCGTCGCTGCCCGGCATGAGGGGCACGCCCGCCTCCAGCATGGTGGCCTTGGCCTGGGCCTTGTTGCCCATCTTGCGGATGATCTCGGCGCTGGGGCCGATGAAGGTGATGCCGCAGGCGAGGCAGACTTCCACGAAGTGCGCATTCTCGCTGAGGAAGCCGTAGCCGGGATGAATGGCCTCGGCGCCGGTGACTTCGGCGGCGGCGATCACCTGGGGGATGTTCAGGTAGGACTTGGCCGAGGGCGCGGGGCCGATGCAGACTTCCTCATCGGCGAAACGCACGTGCAGGGCGTTGCGGTCGGCCTCGGAATACACGGCCACGGTCTGGATGCCCATTTCCTTGCAGGCCAGGATCACGCGGAGTGCGATCTCGCCGCGGTTCGCGATGAGCACCTTCTTGAAGGGGGGGGTGTCGATGTGGGCTGCGGGAGCAGGTGCGGTCTTGCGCTTGATGGCGCCCATGGGCTATCCAATCCTCACGGCATACAGGCGTTCGCCGTATTCCACGGGAGTGCCGTTCTCCACCAGCACCTTCACGACTTCTCCCGCGACGTCGCTTTCGATCTCGTTCATGAGCTTCATGGCTTCGATGATGCAGAGGGTCTGGCCGGGCTTCACGAAATCGCCGGGCGAGACGAAGGGCGCGACACTGGGGGTGGAGGCGCGGTAGAAGGTGCCGACGATGGGGCTGGTGACGTAGTGGATGCCGGGTTCGTCCACGGGGGCGGTGGGCTGGGTGGGGGCGGCCGGGATGTGCATGACCGGGGCGGACGAGGGGGCTCCCAGGGCGACGGGCAGGGCGGCCTGGAAGACCTGGGCCGGTCCGTCCTTGCGGATGCGGAAGCGCATGTCCCCGGCCTCGAACTCGAATTCCTGGAAAGGCTCCCGGCCCACCAGGGCGATGAGGGCCTTGATCTCGTCCAGGCCGATGGTCTGGATCGGGGTCTTGGGGGTGACGCTGGGTTTCGGGGAGGCCGTGGTCTTCTTTGCCGCAGCGGACGGCTTACGGGAGGTGCTCATCAGGGCTCCAACTTCAGGTCAGGCTGGGGAAGGGAACGAGCATAACAAACCCAGGTGCACGGGTCAGGTCAGGATTCTTCTTCAGACTCAGCAGAAGGCACCTTCTTCTTGGCGCGGGGGCCGGTTTCTTCCGAGCGGAATTCTTTGCGGGCGGCATCCAGGATGCCATTGAGGAATTGTGTGCCTTCCGAGTCGCTGAACTCCTTCACGATCTCGAGGGCCTCGTTGATGACGATGGGAAAGGGGACTTCCTTCACATACATGAGTTCGTATAGGCCCAGGCGGAGGAGGTTCCGGTCCACGGCGGCCATGCGATGGATCTTCCAGTGCTCCGCGTACTTCGTCAGCACGGCGTCGATCTCGTCCAGCTGGCCATGCACGCCATCCACCAGGCGCCGGGCGTAGTAGAAGGCATCGCGGTTGAGATCCTGGATGGCGCTGAAACCGGCAAACACCTGGTCCGGCTGGTAGCCGGTCAGGTCCATGGCATACAGCATCTGGAGGGCGTACTCGCGCCCTCGGCGGCGGACACCCATCTACTTCTTCCTGCCCAGCGTGTGGGCCAGATCCACCATTTCGAGGACGCTCTGGGCGGCCTCCCAGCCCTTGTTGCCCATCTTGGCGCCGGCCCGGTCGATGGCCTGTTCCACACTGTCCGTGGTGAGGACACCGAAAGCGAGGGGCAGGCCCGTGTCCAGGGCCACCTGGGCAGCGCCCTTGGTGACTTCGGCGGCGATCATGTCGAAGTGGGGTGTGCCCCCGCGGATCACCGAGCCCAGTACGATGATGCCGGCGTACTTCCCGCTCTGGGCGGCCAGCTTGGCTGCCTGGGGCAGTTCGAAGCTGCCCGGGACGCGGATGAGGTCCATTTGATCCTCGCTGCCCCCGTGGCGGAGGATGCAATCCTTCGCGCCATCAATAAGGCGTTCGACGATGAAATCGTTCCAGCGCGAAGCCACCAGGGCGAAGCGGTCGCCCTTGTGCACGCGGATGTGGCCCTCAAAGATCCCCATGGGAACCCCCCGAAAGGTGGTCAAGAACTGAACTGAAGAGACTAGCATACCCCGCGTAAGCGGTCACTCGGAATTGGCCCGGGGGCGCCGCCGCCGGGCCAATTCCGAGATGGGAACAGACTAGACTGTGACTGTATCCGCTACTTCGCGGAAGTCGGGAATCTGATCGAAGTTCATGTAGCGGTAGATGTCCTTGGCCTTTGCAGACACCACGCCGACCTGGGCCAGGTATTCAGGCACCGTGGGGATCTTCCCCAGGAGGGCGCAGATGGCCGCCAGTTCGGCAGAGGCCAGGTAGACCTGAGTATCGATGCCAAGGCGGTTGGGGAAGTTGCGGGTGGAGGTGGACACGGCCGTGCTGCCCTTGCGGATCTGGGCCTGGTTGCCCATGCACAGCGAGCAGCCGGGCATTTCCAGGCGGGCGCCGGTGCGGCCCAGGATGCCGTAGTAGCCCTCCTGGGTGAGCACATACTCGTCCATCTTGGTGGGTGGGGCGATCCAGAGCCGGGTGGGGAGGTCGGTCTTGCCGTCCAGGAGCTTCCCGGCCGCTCGGAAGTGGCCGATGTTGGTCATGCACGAGCCGATGAACACTTCGTCGATGGCTACGCCGGCCACGGCGGACAGGGGCTTGATGTCGTCGGGATCGTTGGGGCAGGCCAGCAGGGGTTCTTTCACATCGGCCAGGTCGATCTCGATGATGGCGGCATATTCCGCATCGGCATCCGGCGCCAGCAGCTCAGGCTTGGCGATCCAGGCCTGCATCGCGTGGATGCGGTTCTCCAGGGTCTGCCGGTGCTCGTAGCCGTTGGCGATCATCCACTTCATGAGCGTGATGTTGGAGGTCATGTATTCGATGATCGGTTCCTTGTCCAACCGCACGGTGCAGCCGGCGGCGGAGCGCTCGGCGGAGGCGTCGGAGAGCTCGAAGGCCTGTTCCACCTTGAGCTTGGGCAGACCCTCGATCTCCAGGATGCGACCGCTGAAGACGTTCTTCTTGCCCTTCTTCTCCACGGTGAGGAGGCCCTGCTGGATGGCGTAGTAGGGGATGGCATTCACCAGATCACGGAGGGTGACGCCCGGCTGCAACTCGCCTTTGAAGCGCACCAGCACGGATTCCGGCATGTCCAGGGGCATGACGCCCGTGGCGGCGGCGAAGGCCACCAGGCCCGAACCTGCCGGGAAGGAGATGCCGATGGGGAAGCGGGTGTGGGAATCGCCGCCAGTGCCCACGGTGTCCGGCAGCAGCAGGCGGTTCAGCCAGGAGTGGATGACGCCGTCGCCCACCTTCAGCGAGACGCCGCCGCGATGCGTGATGAAGGGCGGCAGCTCGCGGTGGGTGAGCACGTCCACGGGCTTGGGATAGGGGGCCGTGTGGCAGAAGGACTGCATCACCATGTCGGCGGAGAACTGGAGGCAGGCCAGATCCTTCAGCTCGTCGCGGGTCATGGGGCCCGTGGTGTCCTGGGAACCCACGGTGGTCATGTGGGGCTCGCAGTAGGTGCCGGGGCGGAGGCCCGCCACGCCACAGGCGCGGCCCACCATCTTCTGGGCCAGGGTGTAGCCCTTGCCGGTGTCCTTGGGAATGGCAGGCAGCCGGAAGCTGGTCGAGGGCCGCAATTTCAGAGCTTCGCGGGCCCTGGCCGTGAGGCCGCGGCCCACGATGAGGGGGATGCGGCCACCGGCGCGGACCTCATCGAAGATGACCTCGGACTTCACCTTGAATTCGGCGATGACCTGGCCGTTCTTGAGGGCCTTGCCCTCGTAGGGGCGCAGCTCAATGACGTCGCCCATGTCCATGCCGTTGACGTCCAGCTCGATGGGCAGCGCGCCGGCATCCTCCATGGTGTTGTAGAAGATGGGGGCGATCTTGGCGCCCAGGCAGACGCCGCCGAAGCGCTTGTTGGGCACGAAGGGGATGTCCTCGCCCGTGAACCACAGCACCGAGTTGGTGGCGGACTTGCGGCTGGAACCGGTGCCCACCACGTCGCCCACGTAGGCGATGAGGTGGCCCTTGGCCTTCAGTGCCGCCAGCAGCTTGAGGGGGCCCACCTTGCCGGGCTCATCGGGCACGATGCCGGGGCGGGCGTTCTTGAGCATGGCCACGGCGTGGAGCGGGATGTCGGGGCGGCTCCAGGCATCCGGGGCCGGGGAGAGGTCATCGGTGTTGGTCTCGCCGGTCACCTTGAATACGGTGAGGGTGAGGCTCTGGGGCACTTCGGGGCGGCTGGTGAACCACTCGGCCTCGGCCCAGGATTCCAGCACGGACTGGGCGTTCTTGTTGCCCCCATCGGCCTTGGCCTTCACGTCATTGAAGGCGTCGAAGACCAGCAGGGTCTTCTTCAGGCCCTCGGCGGCCAGGGCGCCCACCTGGGCATCCTCCAGCAGATCCACCAGGGGCTTCACGTTGAAGCCGCCGAGCATGGTGCCCAGCAGTTCCGTGGCCTGCTCCCGGGATACCAGAGCCACTTTCTCCGAACCCTTGGCCACGGCAGCCAGGAAGCCGGCCTTCACCCGGGCGGCGTCGTCCACGCCCGCCGGTACGCGGTGGATTAGCAGATCGAGCAGGAAGGCCTCCTCCCCGGCGGGGGGATGGGCCAGCAGGTCCGCAAGAGAGGCCGTCTGGGCCTCGGTGAGGGGAAGAGGTGGGATGCCGAGCGCGGCCCGTTCGGCCACCTGTTGGCGATAGGTTTGCAGCACGGTCAACCCTCCCTGAGAGCGCCGTTGGGCGCGATCCGAACCCCCATTCTACATCCGGCCCCGTTCAATCACGCACCTCAGGTAGACACGGTGGATACGGCTCAGGCCAGCCACCCGTTTGTGAATTAATCCCGTCGGCTACCTGGGCCGATTCAGAGGTGACCGCGCTGGCAGTGGTCCGAGGGTGCAATGACGATCAAGCGCGTGCGGGTCGAAGAGCTCAAGACGGGAATGTTCGTCCATGACCTCAACTGCGGCTGGCTTCAGCACGGGTTCCTGCGCCCCAAATTCCTCATCAAGCACCAGGGCCAGATCCAGAAGATGCGGGATCAGGGCTTGGGTGAGATCTACATCGACACGACCCAGGGTGATGACCTGGCGGGGACTTCGACCCAGGCGGAGACGGGGCGGGGCCTGGAATCCCAGCTGCAGGATCCGGCTTCGGCTGGACCGGCACTGCCGACGGCTCGGCTTTCGCACCGGGAAGAATCCGTCGCTGCCAGGCGCATCCTGGGCGAAGCGGCGGGTGTGGTGGATGGGTTGCTTCACGACGTGCGTTTGGGCAGGCAGCTCGACCCGGCCAAGGCCCGGCCGCTGGTCAAGGCCATGCACGCTTCCATGCTCAGGAACCCCGGTGCTCTCCTCAGCCTCTCCCGCATCAAGGCCGCCGATACCTATACCTTCCAGCATTCCGTGAGCGTCTGTGCGCTGCTGGTGTCCTTTGCCCATGCGCTGGGTATGGATGCCGCCACGGTGGAGGAGGCTGGGTTGGGGGGGCTCCTCCACGACGTGGGCAAGATGAAGATCCCCGACGAGATCCTGAACAAGCCGGGGAAGCTGACGGACGAGGAATTCGACGTCATGAAATCCCATGCGGCCCTCAGCCGGGATCTCCTCCGGGGAGTGCCCGGAGTCTCCAGCCTGGTTATCCAGATTGCCGGCGAGCACCATGAGAAAATGTCGGGTGGCGGCTACCCGCGGGGCCTCACCGGCAAAGACATTTCCCAGATCGGGCGCATGGCCGCCGTCGTGGACGTGTACGACGCCCTGACTTCGAACCGGGTCTACCACAAAGGCAAGGAACCCACGGAAGTGCTCAAAAAACTTCTGGAGTGGAGCGGCCCACACCTGGATGGCAATCTGGTGCAGCAGTTCATCCGGGCTCTGGGGATCTACCCGGTCGGCTCGCTGGTGCGCCTGTCTGGCGGCCGCCTGGCTGTGGTGGTGGAGCAGAGCGAGGACCTGTTGCGGCCCACGGTGCGGGCAGTCTTCGATCCGGTCCACAAGCTCCTCTTGCCGCCCAGGGACATCCATCTGCTCCGCGCCTCGGAGGAGATCGTGGATTTCGAGGATCCCCTGGTGTGGGGCCTCGACCCCATCAGCTACCTCGTGCCAGGAAACTGAAGACTTCGGTTCCTAGTACCCGCCCGCCTGCCCATCCTTCCGCGATTCCGAGGCGCCGAAGTAGACCTTCTGCTTGGGGTCCCAGCGGATGGCCTGGTAGCCACCGTAGCCCCCGAACAGCCAGCCCACACCATGGCCGAGGTTCATGAGCTCCCGCACGGTTTCGTAGGGGAAACCGCTTTCCAACTGGATGGTGCCGGGCAGTTTGCCGGGTTCGCCCGTGGGCTCCGGGGAGCCGTCATGGCTCATGCGGGGCGCGTCCCCGGCCTCCTGCGCGTTCATGGCGAAATCGACCATGTTCATGACGATCTGCACGTGCCCGATGGGCTGGAACTCGCCACCCATGACGCCATAGCTGAGGAAGGGCTGGCCGTCCCTGGTGATGAAGCCAGGAATGATGGTGTGGAAGGGCCGCTTGCCGGGCGCATAGGTGTTGGCGTTCCCCTCTTCGAGATTGAACAGCTCGCCACGGTCCTGGAGGCAGAAACCCAGGTCGCCGGGCGTCATGCCGCTGCCCATGCCCCGGTAGTTGCTCTGGATGAGGCTAACCATGTTGCCCTCGCCATCGGCGGTGGTGAGATAGATGGTGTCGCCTTCCTTCAGGGGTGGATGCCCCGCCTCCAGGCGGCGTGAGGCCCGGTGCTCGTCGATGAGGGCCCGGCGCTGGGCGGCATAGTCCTTCGACAGCAGCCAGGCGAGCGGCACCTTCATGAAGGATGCATCGGCGTAGAACTTCGCCCGATCCTCGAAGGCCAGCTTCTTGGCTTCGGTGAAGAGGTGGACGTGGCGAGGGCTGCCGAAGGGGATCTTCGAGAAGTCGTAGCCTTCGAGGATGTTCAGCATCTGGAGCGCCGCGATGCCCTGGCCGTTGGGCGGCAGCTCCCACACGTCGTAGCCGCGGTAGTTCACGCTGACCGGTGCCACCCACTCCGAGTGGTGGGCGGCCAGATCCTCGTAGCTGAGGAAGCCGCCCTGGGCCTTCATGTAGGCGTCGATCTTTCGGGCGATTTCACCCTTGTAGAAGGCATCCCGGCCGCCCTTGGCGACGAGCTCCAGCGTCCTGGCCAGCCGCGGGTTGCGGAAGACCTCGCCGCTCACGGGCCCACGCTTGCCATCCACGGTGAAGGTCTCCAGGAAGCCGGGAAACTTGCCCAGCACGGGCACACTGCGATCCCAGTAGTAGGCCACGAGCTCGGAAAGCGGAAAGCCCTCCTTCGCATAGCGGATGGTGGGGGCCAGCACCTGGGCCATGGGCAGCTTCCCGAACTTCCTGTGCAGCTCGAACCAGCCGTCCACGCAGCCGGGTACGCTCACGGGCAGGGGGCCGTGGGGTGGGATGTGCTTGAGGCCGAGCTGCTTGAAATGCTCAAGGGTGAGTGATTTCGGGGAGCGGCCGCTGGCATTGAGGCCGTGCAACTTCCCGGTTTTCGCGTCCCACACCATGGCGTAGAGATCGCCGCCCATGCCGCTGCCCGTGGGTTCCATGAGACCCAGGGCCGCGTCCGCCGCGATGGCCGCATCCACAGCAGAGCCACCCTGCTTCAGTACGTCCAATGCAATCTGCGTGACCAGGGCCTGGCTGGTGCAGGCCATACCGTGCTGGGCCGCCACCTCGGAACGGGTAGCGAAGGCCCGGCCCGTGACGCGGTCACCGGCGTGCAGTGGCAGGACCGCAAGGGTCAGGGCTAGGCAGGCCGTCGGGAAGCGCATGGAAGCTCCAGGGAACGGCTCCCATGAAAGCACGGCTGCCGCGCAAATCGCGGCTTCATTTCCGGACGCAAGGGACCATGCTGGTGGCGAGGTGACCCATGTCCTTCGACGCCACCACTCGGGAATCCTACCTGCTCCGTTACGCCCAGGGTCCCGCCCTCCTCCAGCAGGCCTGGGAGGCGGTGCCCCTGGAAGCCAGGGCCTGGCGGCCCGGCCCAGGCCGGTGGAGCGCCCACGAGGTGGTGGTCCATTGTGCCGACTCGGAGACCTACGCGGCCATCCGCATCCGCCTGCTGCTGGCCAACCCCGAGCCCCTCATCGTGGGCTACGACGAGAATGTCTGGGCGCGTCGCTTCGAGTACTCCGCCGCGGATCCGGAACTGGCCCTGCGCCTGGTGGAGATCGTGCGGGCCCACACCTCGGCCATGCTCGACCGGCTACCGGACGAGGCCTGGGGTCGCCTGGGCCGCCACACCCACAGCGGCCCCTACGGCACCGACGACTGGCTGCGCAGCTACGGCGAACACCTGGAGATCCACGCCGCGCAGATCCAGCGGAACCTGGCGGCCTGGCAGAGCCGTTAGGTCGTTTTGTAACCCAAAGAACTGACTCAGTCTCCGAGAAGGGAGAGCTGCGGCCAGCCAGCTCCGCTTGAACCGAAATCCCTGCACAACGCTGCAACGTTGGAATGGAATTTGGCCGGTGATGAACGGTGATGCACAGCGATGGCGCCGTTCAGGTGGTGCCTGGGCTCGACTCAGGGGCACTGCCCCCTCGCCCTTTTGAGAGCGCGGTGGTGGTGCCCCTGATACCACTTCGCATTCAATCGTAAAGGAACCACCACAGAGACACGGAGTCCACGGAGGCGGCACGGAGGCCTCCGTGATCCTCCAACATGGGCCGGCCGAAGGCCGCTTCCGGCGAAGCCGGAAGCCACAGGAGGCGCCAGGCCCGGATTCCTTTTAGGGGCATCCGAGCCTGGCGCCTCCTGTGGGCCCATGCTCTGTGTCTCCGTGGTGAGTTCTAGATCTTTGATCGCAAGCTGGTATGAGTGACTTCCGGCGAAGCCGGAAGCCGCCAAAGGCGGGCCCTGGCGGGGAATTTCCCGGTCCTATCACCGTCATCACCGTGAATCACCGGCTGAATGCACTTCTGTCTGCAATCCCAAGGGAATCAAGAAAGTCCAAGGCCCCCGGAGCTAGAATGAGCGACTTCTCCCGGAGGACCCATGCCCCTCGTCCGCATCTCCCATCGCGCCGGTGTGCTGGAGGCCTACCAGCAGGCCCTGTCGGATGGCGTGCAGGAGGCCATGGAAAGCACCATCAACGTGCCCGTCCATGACCGCTTCCACATCCTCACGGAGCATGCCTCGGGCCTCATCTTCGACGCGCACTACCTGGGCCTCGAACGGACGCCGAACTGGGTGGCCATCCAGATCACCCTGCGTCAGGGTCGTACGGTGGAGATGAAGCAGGCGCTCTATCGGCGCATCGTGGCGAACCTGGCGGAGCAGCCCGGCCTCCGCCCCGAGGACGTCTTCATCTGCCTGGTGGAGAACGAGCTGGCGGACTGGTCCTTCGGCAACGGGGAAGCCCAGTATGTCCGCTGATGTGAACCTGGATCTGAACCTGGACGCCTACCTGCGACGCATCGGGCTGGCCGAGGCCCCCGCCGCGGATCTGGCCGGGCTGCGGACCCTGCATCTCGCCCACGCCACGAGCATCCCCTTCGAGAACCTCGACATCCAGCTGGGTCTGCCCATCAACTTGGACCTGGGTTCCCTGCAGGCCAAGCTGGTGGGGCGTCGGCGTGGCGGCTACTGCTTCGAGCACAACACGCTGTTCCTAGCGGTGCTGAAGGCGATCGGTTTCGACGCCATCGCCTGTGAGGCCCGCGTGCGCCTGGGCGCGCAGGAACTGCTGCCCCGTACCCACATGCTGCTGCTCGTGACCCTGGCAGGCGCGCCGTGGCTGTGTGACGTGGGCTTCGGCGGCGAGGGTCTGCTGCTTCCCGTGCCCCTGGACGGCGCGGGCCACGACCAGTTCCAGAATACCTACCGGGTCGCGGCGGAAGGCAGCCTGCGCGTGCTCCAGTCCTGCCACGACGGCGCCTGGGAGGAGCTCTACGCCTTCGTGCCAGAGGAGCGGTTCCCGGTTGATTTCATCCTGGCCAACCACTACACCAGCACCCACCCGGAGTCCCGCTTCCTGACCACCCTCACGGCCCAGCTGCCGGGGCCCGAGGTGCGCCGCATCCTGCGCAACCGCGCCTACGCAGAGCTTCGCGGGGACCAGGCCGAGGGCCGGGAACTGGCGCCCGAGCAGGTGATTCCGACTCTCCGGAACGTGTTCGGGATCGAGGTGCCAGAGGGAGCGAAGTTCCGGGCCTTCGGCGGGTGACCGTCAGCCCGGGCTCGACAGGACTGGGTCTTAACCGCAGAGGGCGCAGAGGACGCAGATAAAAAGCAGGACTGCATTCAGCCGGTGATTGACGGTGATTGCGGTGATAGGGCCAGGCTGACTCTGATACCCCTTCGCATTCAATCGTCAAAGAACCACTACGGAGACACGGAGTCCACGGAGCTGGCACTGAGGCCGTCGTGATTCTCCAACATGGGCCGGCCGAAGGCCGCTTCCGGCGAAGCCGGAAGCCACAGGAGGCGCCAGGCCCGGATTCCTTTTGGGGGCATCCGAGCCTGGCGCCTCCTGTGGGCCCATGCTCTGTGTCTCCGTGGTGAGATCTAA
>JBBRZL010000033.1:0-25602 GCA_038236735.1 Holophagales bacterium
AGGGCCGCGGCCAGGGCGTCCCCCTTGGTCATGCTCTCGAAGCCAGCGCCCGCACTGGCCTGAATGACGGCCGTGATCTGCTTGAGCGTCTCGGGGTCCAGGGCCACCCACTTGCCCTTCCAGGCCACCAGCGGATGCTTGAGGCTCGCAATCTGGGCGAAGTCCTCCACGCTCAGGGCGTCATCGCCCAGCATGAGCGACCAGTCGGCGCTGACGCTGCCTTCGAGGCCCGCCTGGGCCATGGGGGCCGAGTCCACCATGTTGCGGGCGCCCAGTCGCACCTTGGCTCGCAGGCGCTTGGCGCCGCCGAAATCCGCGAGGCCCTCGGGGATGTGGACCAGGAAGCCCGCCTCTTTCAATTGAGCGGCACCGCGGGTGAGGAAGCCCCAGGCTTCCGTGGGCCGCAGCACCAGATCTTCGGGTTTCTGGCCGGACAGGGCGCGCTCCAGGGCGGGGAAGAAGGGCACGGCGCGGGCGAGGCCGCGCAGCAGGGCTTGTCGCGCCTGCAGCACCTCAGGCTCTGTGGAGGGTTCCCACAGCTTGGCCACGCCGATGTCGGCGCCGGCCTCGGTCTCCAGCCCGACTTTGAGGATCCAGCCCTCCTCGGCCAGGCGATCGGCGTCCTGCACGGCCTGGGCGGAAGTGGGTACCGGCGGCATCTCCAGGTGGAGGCTCGGGCGCAGCCATTGGGGCCGGGCGCCCTCGCTCCACTGCGCGAGCTGCTCGCCCAGGGTGCGTTCGGTGATGCCGGTGGTGGGGAATTCCGGCAGCTGGTGGGAAAGGGCCACCATGATGCGCTCGTCCCAGGGCAGCCGGTCCCGCTTGTGGCCCCGCAACCGATGGACGAGGCCCAGGCGGGGATCATCTCCGGCCCGCAGACCACCCGCCACGAAGCGCATGATGAAGTCCGCGCCATCCTCCAGGAAGGCTGTCAGCACGGCGTCGGGCGCGGGCGGCATGGCCAGATCGTCCTCGATGTCAAAGGCGTCCAGTTCTCCCAGGGCCAGGGTCTTGGTGAAGGCCCAGGTGTCGTTTTCCGGGAAGGCCTGGGCCGCGGGCGGCAGGGCCTCAGCCAGCTGGCGCAGGGCCGCGCGATCGGCGGGACTGGTGAGGCTCACGCCCCAGCGGGCCTTCCAGGGGTTGCCCGTGGTGTCGAGCTGGGGCAGCAGCGCGCCGCGCACCACCAGGGATTGCAGCAGGCGCAGGGCCGTGGCCCAGTAGCGCAGGGTCGGCCCGGCATTGCCGGGAGTCAGAGCCAGGGAGGAGAGCCAGGGGTAGGCCCGCTGCCAGCGCAGGGGCACCGCGTGCATTTCCACCAGGGCCCCATCGGGCAGGAAGATCTGGGCCTTGGCAGGAGTGAGCCGTTCCCGGCCCTGCAGTTCCCCGGGCAGGGTCCGCAGGCCGCGCACCCACTCGGCGGGCTCCACGGCTTCGGGCATGCAGAGCAGGAAGCCGCGATCAGCAGGGCGGTACTGGAGGAAGGGGTTCAGCATGAAATAGGCGGTAGGCTGTGGGCTGTGGGCCGCGGGCTGCGGAGCGGTCGTGGAGTGGGACGATGAAACTTGGTTTTGCAAGCGATCATGCGGGGTTCGACCTGAAGGAAAGGCTCAAGGCCTGGGCGGTGGGTCAGGGGCACGAGGTGGTGGATTTCGGCACGGATGGGTCGGCCTCGGTGGACTATCCGGATTTCGCGCATCGGGCGGCGGCGGGCAAGAATCAATGGGAGCGCCTGGTACTGGTCTGCGGATCGGGCATCGGCATCAGCATGGCGGCCAATCGCCATCCTGGCATCCGCTGCGCGCTGGTGACCTCCCAGGAGCACGCGGCGCTGGCTCGACAGCACAATGACGCAAACGCCATCGCTTTCGGCCAGCGGCTGACGGATCCGCTCAATGCAGAATCCTACCTTAAAACGTTCCTGGAAACACCTTTTGAAGGAGGACGCCACCAGGGCCGGGTGGACAAGATCGAATGGAAGGGTTGCTCCTGATGCGCCAAGCCGAGGAATTGCGTCCCCTGACCCTGGAAAATGGCGTACAACTTCACGCCTCCGGCTCCTGTCTGGTGAAGCTGGGCCGGACGCACGTTTTGTGTGCCGCGAACCTGGAGGCCAAGGTGCCGGGCTGGATGAAGGGTCGGGGCGTGGGCTGGCTCACCGCCGAATACGGCATGCTGCCCGCGGCCACCCATACCCGGTCCGACCGGGAGGCTGCCCGCGGCAAGCAGCAGGGCCGGACCGTGGAGATCCAGCGCCTTATCGGACGCAGCCTCCGCCAGGCCGTGGACCTGACCCTGCTGGGGGAGCACACCCTCACCGTGGACTGCGACGTCCTGAACGCCGATGGCGGCACCCGCTGCGCCGCCATCACGGGCGCCTGGGTGGCCGTGGCGCTGGCCCTGCGGTCCCAGGGGCTGTCGGCGGCCCTGGTGCGCCAGGTAGCGGCCGTGAGCGCGGGCATCGTGGAGGCCGGCGAGGGACGGCGGGGCCTGGTCCTGGACCTCGAGTACGAAGAGGATCACCTCGCCGCCGTGGATTGCAACCTGGTGGCGGCCCGGCCCATCGTCGCCGGCCGGGCGGGCGGCGACCTGGAACTGGTGGAACTCCAGGGCACCGGCGAAGGCCGCTCCTTCAGCCGCTCCGAAGCCGCGGGCCTCATGGACCTGGGCCTGGCCGGCTGCCGGGCGCTGATGGGGGCGCAGGACCGGGCCCTCGCATGAAACACGCCCTGCTGGCGCTGAGCCTGCCCGCCCTGCTGGCGGGCCAGGGGATCCCGCCGAGCGGCCCGGCGCCGGTCCCGGCGGCCAGCCCAGCATCGGTCCAGCCGCCCCTGGTCGTCGAGCCCTGGAGCGTCAAGCCCCGTCGCATCGACGTCGTGGTCCAGCCGGCGGACATGGTGTTCCGGTTCGCACCCCGGGTGACCATCCCCGGCATGCCCCGGGTGGCCTTTGCGCTCAGCGGCGGCGGCGCCCGGGGCCTGGCCCACATCGGCGTCATCCAACGGCTCGAGGAGGTGGGCTATCCCCTGGACAGCATCACCGGCACCAGCGCGGGCGCCATGGTGAGTGCGCTCTACGCCAGCGGGTTCTCCGGGCGCGAGATCGAGGACCTGTTCGGCCGGCTGGATCTGAGCCGCGCCTTTCTGGAGCCGCTGTGGCGCAACCCCGGGGAGACCCTGGGTGAGCAGGAGGACCGGAACGACACCTTCCTGTCCATCGAGCGCCAGAAAGGCCGCCTCTTCATGGCCCAGGGACTGCGCAGCGGCGTGGAAGTGCAGCACACGCTTCAGAGCCTGCTGGCCCGGGGGGCCTACTTCTCCGGCGGGGATTTCGACAAGCTCCAGCGCCCACTGCGGGTGTTGGCCACGAACCTCGAGACCGGGCAGGGCCGGGTCTTCGGCCGGGGGGATCTCGTGGAGGCCGTGCGGGCTTCCATGTCCATCCCGGGCGGCTTCCGCCCCGTGGTGATCGACGGTCAGCAGTACGTGGATGGCGCCCTCGTGGAGAACCTGCCGGTCTCCACGGCGAGGGAGGCCTTCCACCCGGATCTGGTCATCGCCGTGGACGTCAGCGCCCCCCTGGAGCACCGTCCCGCCACGAGCATCTTCTCTGTCGCGACCCGGAGCCTGGACCTGGTGGTGGAGCGCCGCCAGTGGGAAAGCCGGGCAGCGGCCGATTTCCTTTTCCAGCCCAAGATCCACGACGTGCCCGCCCTGGAGTATGGCTCCGAGGGCGCCAAACTGGTGCGGCAGGGCCGAGAAGGCTTTGATGCCCAGAAGGAGGCCATGGGCACTCTGCTCCGCAGCCGGCTCAGCCAGGAAGTGCTCGCCGTGACGCGCGTGGCCTTCGATGGACCCGAGAATCTGACGGTTGCCATGACGGGGCTGTTGGCTGAGATCCGGAAATCGGCCACAGTCGGCGTCCGGGTGCAGGACGTCCAGATCCTCCTCCAGCAGGTCCTCGTCCATGGTCTCGCGCAGGAAGCCTGGGCCACCCTGGATCCAGGTCAGGTCCTCACCATCCACCTGAGGCCCTATCCCGCGATCACCTGGGTGGACGTGGAAGCGCCCGCCACCTGGCGCCCCGCCATCCATGCCGCTGTGGCCGAGGCGATCAAGCTGGGCGAGCCGTTCAATCCCGAGGTATTCGGCCGCCTGATGTCGCAGCTGGTCTACCAGTTCCTCATGGAAGGCCGGCCCCTGGTGGATGCCCGGGGTTCGGTGTTCGATCCCCAGACCGGGCATCTGCACATCACGCTCCAGGAACCCCTGATCACGAAGGTGGAGGTTCGCGCCACCGCCGGATTACCGGTGGATGATGCCCATCTCCTGCGGCTGCTCGGGCAGCTGCAGGGACAGCCCTTCCGTCCGGCCGATCTCCAGAATCGCATCGCGCTGGCGGAGCACCGCCTCCACCTCGCGGAACTGCGCTACCAGATCCGGCCCGATGGACAGGGGGGCACCACCATCACCCTTGTCCCAGTGCCCCAGCAGCAGCAACGCCTGGACATCTCACTGGGTTATGAATCGACTCTGGGCGGGCAGCTGGGCTTGGCCTACAAGGCCCTCAATTTCGGGTTTAAGGGCACGGAAGTGGAATTGAGCGCTGCCCGGAATCGGCTGCAGGAGCAAGCCGCCCTGGCCCTGAGAAGCCCTTTCGGCTTCTCCCCCGGCGCCGGGATGGAAGTGGCGGCGAACTACTGGCAGCAGCGGCTGGAAGTGCCACTGCCCTGGTTGGTCCCCGAACTCCCGGGAAATGGACAGGACGCCCGCATCAGCGCTTCCGACCTGCTGCTGAAGACCTACTTCCGGTTCAGCAACCTGGGGACGGGGAAGGCGAGCCTGGACCTGGGGCACCGCAACTCGGCCTACCGCGAGTACGGCCAGCGCCTCACTCAACGCCAGGACTCGGCCTTCCTCTCGGGCGAGTGGGACGACTTCGATCGCTACACGCTGCCCCGGGAGGGCCTCCTGCTGCGGGCCCGGTTCGGCACCGGGTACGCCCATGCCGGGCAACTGCCGGGCGCGACCTTCCAGCAGACTTACTTCCGGGCCCGGGGCCTCACCTCCTTCGGCGAGGCCCTGGGCGCCGATCTGGACCTGGAATGGGGCCAGGGCCGCCACCTGCCCCTGGACCGCTGGTGGGTGCTGGGGGGCTCCTCCTTCGTCATCGGTTCCCAGTCAGTGGGTTTCATGGTGCCGAATTTTTCAGCCCTGCGCTTCGGCATTCCTTTCCGGCTCTACATGGGGCTGGGGCTGACCGTGGAGTTGGTGCCCCGCTTTGACCTGGCCTGGTTGGCCCAGGATCCAGCCACCCTGCTGAAGACCGAAGGCGCTCCCAGGGCCCAGGGCACGGGGCTCCTGCTGCGGACGACCCTGTCCAGCTTCTACGTAGAGATGTCCTACGGCTTCCTGAAGCTCCACTCGCCCCAGCAGGACGGCCGGGCCACGGGCAGCTTCAACGTCCTCATCGGCACCCAGCCCTTCGACCTCTGGAAACGGCATTAGGTATTGTCCGGGGGTTCCCCGCTCCGCTGCGCTGCGCGCTTCCAACTGACGCTCGCTTCACGTGCTCCCGCTCGCAAGCTTGCGGAGTTGGAGCCTCCCCCCGGGCCTGGGCTCATCGGTGCCTGCTACGTGCCTCTTTGTGCCAGGGAGACTGGCGGGCCCGGGCCTGGCGGCGGGGAGCAGTGTCTAGTATTTCGCAGGCCCGGCGGGTCTTTCGCGCCTTTCGTGGTTCCAGTCTGTGCCGGTGTGCACTGTGACCCATTCCTGAAGCGGGGTACGGGGACCGCCTGATACCCTGGAGCGTTGGCATTGCAACGTTCTTTCCGAGGCCCTCATGCGCTATCTGCCCTCTTCCCCCGTCGAGGATCGAGCCCTCCTGGACGCCATCGGCGTACCAAACAGCGAGGCACTGCTGGTGGGCATTCCGGAAGCGTTGCGCCTGCAGCGGGAACTGGACCTGCCCACCCAGGGCTCCGAACAGGAAGTGGCCTGGCAGATGATGGGCCTGGCCAACAAGAACACCCGTTTCTGCGCGCAGTTCCTGGGGGCCGGGGCCTATGACCACTTCGTGCCGTCTGCCATTGATGCCATGTGCAGCCGGCAGGAATGGTTCACGGCCTACACGCCCTACCAGCCCGAGATCAGCCAGGGCACGCTGCAGCACATCTTCGAGTACCAGACCCTCATCTGCGACCTCACGGGCCTCGAAGTCACCAACGCCAGCCTCTACGACGGCGGCACTGCCTGTGTGGAAGCGGCGCTCATGGCCGTACGCGTGGCCAAGAAGCGCAACACCGTGCTGGTGAGCCGCGGCCTGCACCCCCTGTATCGCGAAGTCCTCAAGACCAACTTCGACCCCCACCAGGACCTGCACCTGGTGGAAGTGAACCTGAAGGATGGCGTCACCGATCTGGCCGACCTGTCGGCGAAGCTCAACAGCGACGTGGCGGCGGTGCTCGTGGGCTATCCCAACTTCCTGGGCCACGTGGAAGACCTCACGGCCCTGGCTGGCCCCATCCACGCCGCCGGTGCCCTGCTGGTGAGCGTCACCCAGGAGGCGTTCGCCTTCGGCTGGTTCGAGGCTCCCGGCAAGGTGGGCGCGGACATGGCCTGCGGCGAGGCCATGAGCCTCGGCAACAAGCCAACCTACGGGGGCCCCTTCCTGGGTTTCCTGGCCGTGAAGGATGCCCACAAGCGCGAGATCCCCGGTCGCGTGGTGGGCCAGACGAAGGATCTGGAAGGTCGCACGGGCTACGTGCTCACGCTCACCGCCCGCGAGCAGCACATCCGCCGCGACAAGGCCACCAGCAACATCTGCTCGAACCAGGGGCTCGTGGCCTTGCGGGCCAATATTTTCATGCAACTGGCGGGGCCCGAAGGCTTGAAAGGCCTGGCAGTGCAGAACGCCGCCAAGGCCCAGTACCTGCGCCAGCGCCTGCTGGAGCTGCCGGACATGGAGGCGGTGGACGACCACCCCTTCTTCAACGAGTTCATGCTGCGCTACACCGGCGACTACGCCGTGCTGCAGGAGGTCTGCCTGCGGGAGAGCCTGTTGCCGGGCCTCGACCTGGGCCGTTTCTATCCCGAATACGCGGGCTCCATCCTCTGGTGCGCCACGGAACTCCACACCCGCCAGATGATCGAGAGCCTCGTCGAGATCCTGGCCCGCGTCCCCGCAAGCGTCTGAGGAGATGGACATGTTTCTGCGCCAGCGCGAACCCCTCAGCTTTGAACGCTCCGTCCCCGGCAAGCGGGGCATGGACCTCCCCAAACTCGACGTGCCCGCCGCGAAGGATACGCGGCCCGCGCATCTGAAGCGCAACGGTTTCGGCGCCATGCCCGAGTTGAGCGAGGTGGATGTCGTCCGTCACTTCACGCGGCTCTCCAAGTGGAACTACGGTCTGGACGACGGCATCTACCCCTTGGGCTCCTGCACCATGAAGCACAACCCCCGACTCAATGAGAAGGTGGCTGGGATGCCCGGCTTCACGGACAGCCATCCCATGGCCCCCGACGCCTTCGTGCAGGGCAACCTGGAGCTGCTCTACACCTTGCAGGAATGGCTGAAGGAGATCACGGGGCTGCCCGGCGTGACGCTGCAGCCCAGCGCCGGCGCCGCGGGCGAGCTTACGGGCGTCATGCTCATCCGGGCCTACCATGTCTCCCGGGGTGCCAAGCGCCGCGTGATCCTCATTCCCGACAGCGGCCATGGCACCAATCCCGCCACTGCCGCCATGGCGGGCTACGAAGTGGTGGAACTGCCGTCGCGCCCCGACGGCACCATCAGCTTCGAGGACGTCACCGATCCCGTGAATGGCAAGGTGCGCAAGGGCCTGCAGACCCTTGTGGCTGAGCTGGGCACCGAAATCGCCGGCGCCATGATCACCAACCCCAACACCGTGGGTGTCTTCGAGTACCGCTTCAAGGAGATCAGCGACCTGCTGCACAGCGTGGACGCGCTGGTCTACATGGATGGCGCCAACATGAACGCCCTGGTGGGCGTGGCCCGGCCCGGCGACTTCGGTGTGGACGTCATGCACCTGAACCTGCACAAGACCATGTCCACGCCCCACGGCGGCGGCGGTCCCGGCGCCGGTCCCGTCTGCTGCGTGGCCAAGCTCATGCCCTTCCTGCCGGTGCCCATCATCGTGCGCGACACCGTCAAGGTGGGCGAGGGCGAGGTGCCCAAGCACTCGTATCGCATGGACTGGAACCGCCCCCAGAGCATCGGCAAGGTGCACACCTTCTACGGCAACTTCGGGATCCTGGTGCGGGCCCTCACCTACTGTCTGAGCCACGGCTCCGACGGCCTGAAGGAAGCCACCCTGCGGGCCATCGTGAACGCCAACTACATCCGCGCCCGACTCAAGGGGGCCTACTCGCTCCACATCGATTCCCCCAGCCTGCACGAGGTGGTCTTCAGCGACACCTACCAGGCCAAGCACGACGTCCACACTCTGGACATCGCCAAGCGCCTCATCGACTACGGCTACCACCCGCCCACGATCTACTTCCCCCTCATCGTGCCCGGCGCGCTCATGATCGAGCCCACGGAGAGCGAAGGGAAGGACGAGCTGGACGCCTTCTGCGACACCATGCTGGCCATCGCCAAGGAGGCCGAGACGGATCCCGAGCTGCTCCACCAGGCCCCCACCCTCGCCCCCCTGCGCCGCATGGACGAGACCACCGCCGCGCGCAAGCCCGTGTTGCGCTGGACCAGGGCGTAGTCGCTTCAGCTGCGCAGAAACGCAGGCCGGACGGCCTGTGTTTCTGCGTGTGCGGCTGCCTTCGGCAGTAACAGCCAGGTCGCGCTGGACATGGCTTGTGGCGGATGGTTCGATGTATCCAAAGGGAAATATCGTTGAACGACTTCGACCTGAAGGCCCTGAGCTGGGAACGGGATCCCGTGAAGGTAGAGCGCGCCCGGATGGCGGGGCGCGCGATTGTTGCAGTGATGCCGTTGGAGGGGAAACGGGCCCTTGACTACGGCTGTGGAACCGGGCGGATGGATAGCCCTGTTGGATCTGGATAAGGAGGACGGTTCTTTCCAGCGCTTCTCCATTGCCCTTTCAGCTAACCTCACCTACCACGGAGTGATCCATGCGTTCACGCTTTTGGCACCTGCTGTTGCTCAGTCTCGTTACCGTCGCGTCCATCCCGGCGCTCCAGGGGCAAACCTTGACCATTGCCGCCGCGGCGAACCTCAAGACGGCCATGGATACCCTGAAACCAGCTTTTGAGGCCAGGCACCCGGGTGCCAACCTGCAGGTGAGTCTGGGCGCTTCAGGCAGCCTCGTGGTCCAGATCCAGCAGGGGGCGCCCTTTGATGTGTTCCTGGCGGCGGATGCGGAGTTCCCAGCCAAGCTCTCGGCCGCGGGCCTCGTAACCGGTGAGAGCTTCCCCTACGCCACCGGCCGCCTGGTGCTTTGGCTCCGCAAGGATGTGGGCCTCGACCCAGCGAAGGATGGCCTCAAGGTGCTGCTGAGCCCCGCCGTGAAGCGGGTGGCGGTTGGCAATCCCGTCCTGGCCCCCTTCGGTCGCAGCGCCGAGGCCGTGCTGAAAGCTGCCGGGTTCTACCAGGCCGTGCAGACGAAGCTCGTCTTTGGCGAGAACATCACCCAGGCCGCCCAGTATCTGCAGACCGGTGCCGCCGAGGCGGGTTTCATCAGCTCGCCCCAGGTGCTGGTGCCCTCTTTGGCTGGTGGGATTGCCTGGACGGTGCCCCAGCAGCTCTACCCCGTGCAGAAGCAGTTTGGCGTGATCCTCAAGCGGAGCCCCCAGCCAGCCTTGGCGGCGGCGTTCAAGGCCTACCTGCTGGGGCCCGACGCCCAGGCCATCCTTGCCAAGCTGGGCTACGGCGCACCATGATGCAGTCTTCCGGATCGGCTGCATGAACCCTGTTACACCCTGGATGGACTGGAGCGCCCTCGCCCTGAGCGTGCGGCTGGCCCTGAGTGCTGTGCTCCTACTGCTGCCCGTGGGCATCACCCTGGCCTGGCCCCTCGCCTATGGCCGCTTCCGCGGCAAGGTGGCCCTCGAGGCAGCGCTGTTGATGCCCCTGGTGCTGCCCCCCACGGTGCTGGGCTTCTACCTGCTCCAGTTCTTCGGTCCCCGCAGCTCCCTGGGCCGGGTCTGGGACCTGCTCACGGACGGAACCTTGGTGTTCTCCTTCTCAGGCCTGCTCCTCGCCACCCTGCTCATCAACCTGCCCTTTTTTCTGCAACCTCTCATCGCCTCCCTGGGGAGCGTGGACAAACGTCTCCTGGAGGCCTCAGCCACCCTGGGTCATGGGCGGATGAGCACCTACCTCCGGGTGGCCCTTCCCCTCTCCTGGCGGGGGCTCCTGGCGGGCGCCATCCTGGCCTTTGCCCATGGCATGGGTGAATTCGGCGTTGTGCTGATGGTGGGTGGGAATCTGCCCGGGAGGACGCGCACCCTTTCCATCGCGCTCTTCGATCAGGTACAGGCTTTCGAAATGGCGGCGGCCCACCGGACGGCCTTCGTCCTGCTCACCTTCGCCTTCCTCGTGCTGCTCTCCACCGCCTGGCTGCGGGCGAGGTCCAACCGATGAACCTGACCGTGGACGTCCAGCGGCAATTCCGCAAGGGGCCCCTCATCGAGGCGGCGCTGGAACTGGAGCTGAAGCGCTTCAGCATCACGGTGTTGTTCGGGCCTTCGGGCTGCGGCAAGACCACGCTGCTCCGGATGCTCTCCGGGCTGGAGCGGCCCGATGCGGGCTTCATCCGCCTGGATGGCGTTCCCTGGTTCCAGGGGCGGCACGATGTCCCGGCCCAGGAGCGGCGCGTGGGCTTCGTCTTCCAGGAGGGCGCCCTCTTCCCCCATCTCAGCGTGGCGGCCAACGTGGCCTTTGGACTGGACCCGGGCCCGGCGCGGGCAGAGCGGGTCGCCACCCTGATCCGGCGCGTGGGCCTGGCGGGGCTTGAACACCGGCGGCCCAGCGAACTGTCCGGCGGTCAGCGGCAGCGCGTGGCCCTGGCCCGGGCGCTGGCACCGCGCCCTCGGCTGCTCCTGTTGGACGAGCCCTTCGCGTCCCTGGACCGGCCCGCGGCGGAACAGTTGCGCCAAGAATTGCGCTCGATCCTCAAGGCTGAAGGCATCCCCGCCGTGCTGGTCACCCACGATCGGGATGACGCCCTGAGCCTGGGCGACCGCATGCTGCGGATGGACGCGGGCAGGATCCTCCAGGATGGCCGCCCGGAAGAGGTGCTGACTGGCTTTGCCGCCAACCTGGAGGAGGCTGGTTCGGAATCCGTGGCCCTCGCCCGGAGGGTGGGGCGGAAGGAGGGCCTGCTTTGCCTGGAGGTCGGCGGGGCCTTGCTCTATGCGCCGGATCCCGGTGGCGAGTTCCGCCAGGCCCGGATCTGCATCCGCAGTGAAGGAGTGGCGTTGGAGCGCAGGGAGGGCGGGCCCGCCAGCACGCGCAACCACCTGCCGGGCAGGATCGTGGACCTGGAGATCCGCGGCGCCCTTGCGCGGGTGCGACTGGATTGCGGGTTCCCCCTGGAGGCCCTGGTCACGACCTGGGCCTGCCACGACCTGAAGCTGACCGTGGGCGACCAGGTCACGGCCCTGGTGAAGGCCACGGCCATCCGCGTGGTGCCCCTCGATGAGGACGCCTGAAGCAGAACAGCTGGTCTGGCACAGAGGTCATTCCCTGGTCGCTTCTCATGAAACCGGCGGCACAATGGAGGGTTCCTGGAGCTCCCATGCGCCTTCTGCCAGCCCTCGTCACCGGTGTGTCCCTCGTGGCCCAGGCCGCCGCGCCCATCCAGGAGCGGGCGGACCGGTTCCTGAACCTGGTCAACGCGGGCTACCAGTCGCTTACCTATGTGGCCCAGCAGGCCGTGTGGGTGGCCTCCACGGATGTGTCCCCCGAGCACGATGCCGGCGCCGAGTGGGCGGGCAAGGCCTTCGCCGCCTTCAACGGCAATCCCGCCCTCATCACCGAGGCCCGGGAGCTGCTGAAGCACCGCAAGGAGCTGAACGAGCTCACCGTCCGCCAACTGGACCGGGTGCTGCTCAACGCGGCCGAAGGCCCCATGACCAACCCGCAACTGGTATCGAATCGCATCGTGGCGGAAACGGCCCAGAACAGCACCATGAACGGCTTCACCTGGAGGCTGGACGGGCAGCCCATCTCGGCCAACCGCATCGACGAGATCCTGGCCAAGAGCACCAACCTGACGGAGCGGCTGAAGATCTGGGAGGTCTCCAAGGAGAACGGCCCGGCCCTGAGGTCGGGCCTGCTGAAGCTGCGCGACCTGCGCAACGGCTGCGCCCGGGAGCTGGGCTACTCCGACTACTTCTCGCTGCAAGTGGCGCGATACGGCCTCAGTACTGACGAGATGCTGGCCTTCAACCGGCAGTTCCTGGCGGAGCTGAGGCCCCTCTACCTGCAGCTGCACACTTGGGTGAAGTACGAACTGGCGAAGAAATACGGCCAGCCAGTGCCCCGGGCCATCCCCGCCCACTGGATCAACAACCGCTGGAGCCAGAACTGGACGGGCCTCGTGCAGGCTGTGGACTTCGATCCCTACTTCAAGGGCTGGCAGCCCGAGCGCATCGTGAAGACCGCCGAGGCCTTCTACACCGGGTTGGGTTTCGATCCGCTGCCCGCCTCTTTCTGGGTGAAATCTGACCTCTATCCGGTGCCCGCGGGCGGCACCCGCAAGAAGAACAGCCACGCTTCCTGTTGGCACCTGGACCTGGACCACGACATCCGCTCCCTCATGAGCGTCGAAGCCAATGCCGAGTGGTTCGAGACCTGCCACCACGAACTGGGCCATGGCTACTACTTCATGAGCTACACCAATCCGGCTGTGCCGCCCCTGCTCCGCGACGGTGCCAATCCCAGTTTCCATGAGGGCGTGGGCGAGCTCATCGCCCTGGCCACCCGGCAGATTCCCTACCTGAAGGCCGTGGGGGTCCTGCCCGCCGACTACCAGGCCGACGCCATGCAGGTGCTGCTCAACGACGCCCTGGAAGTGGCCATTCCCTTCATGTTCTGGTCCTGCGGCACCATGCCCGAGTGGGAAGCGGACTTCTACGCCAAGGGCATGCCCGCCGAGCAGATGAACGCCCGCTGGTGGCAACAGGTGCGACACCTCCAGGGCGTGGAGCCGCCGAGCCCCCGCGGCGAGCAGTTCTGCGACGCCGCCACCAAGACCCACATCAATGACAATCCCGCCTACTACTACAGCTACGGCTGGGCCACGGTCTTCAAGTTCCAGCTGCACGACCACATCGCCCGCAAGATCCTCCACCAGGATCCCCGCGCCACCAACTATGCGGGGAACAAGGCAGTGGGCGCCTTCCTCAAGCAGGTGCTGGCCAAGGGTGCCACCGAGGACTGGCGCAAGGTGCTGAAGGAGGCCACTGGCGAAGATCTCTCCACCCGCGCCATGATGGAGTACTTCAAGCCCCTGATGGCCTGGCTGGAGCAGCAGAACAAGGGCCGCCAGATCGGCTGGGAATGAAGATGGAGGAACCACTCTCCAGGGCCCGGGTGGTGAAGGCCCTCACGAAGGACCAGCACATCCGCCTTTCCTCGCTGGACGCCAGCCCCCTGTGGGACGGGGTCCGGCGCGGCCATCCACAGCTCGATCCCGAAGCCTGCGCCTGCCTCACCGAGCTGCTGTCGGCCACGGCCCTGCTGCAGGGCCGCACGGAGTTCGCCGAGCGGCTCCAGTTGCTGATCAAGGGCTCGGGTCGTGCCAAGGCCGTGGTGGCGGACAGCTGGCCCGATGGCACCATCCGCGGTGTGCTGGACATGGGCCATCCCGAGGCCCAGGACTGGATCGCCGCGCCGGGGGTGCTCCAGGTGATGCGCTCGAACGCCGCAGGCCAGCCCTATATCGGCAACCTCGAGCTGGTGCTGGGTGGCATCCAGGTGCAGGTGGAGCACTACCTCCAGAGCTCGGAACAGATCCAGGCCAGCCTCACGCTCTGGTGCGATCAGGCCACCGGCGAGGCCGGGGGTCTGCTGGTGGAGCCGCTGCCGGGTTGCCCGCCGGCCCGTCTGGCGCGGCTGGTGCAGGCCATCGAGAACCTGGAGGTGGTGCCCTACTGGGAGCGCACCGCGGAGTTCCTGGCCGCCTGGGTGGCCCAGGGCGAGGGCACGGAGGAGCTGGCCTCGGCGGAGCTGCTCTACCAGTGCCGCTGCACCCGCGAATCCCTGGTAGAGACACTGCGCCGCTTCTCGCCGGAACAGAAGGCCGACCTCTTCACGGACGAGGCCCCCCTGGAAGTCCGCTGCGACTACTGCGGCACCCTCTATCCCATCACCCGCGAAGACCTGCGCGCGGAGGAAGGCTGATGGCCGCCCGGGTGACCATTGCTGAGCGGGGGCGGCCCCTGGGCTCGCCCTTCTCTGTGTGGCTGAGTTTTCGTCTCGTGCCCTTCCTGGGGGCCGGGCTGTCCAAGCTCTGGTCGTACACCCTGCGGGTGCGCCGCGAGGGCTTCGAGATCGTGGAAAATCTGGTCGTGCGCGATGAGCGCATCATCCTCAGCTTCTGGCACCGGCGCCTCTTCATGATGCCCCTGGCCTATCCCTTCCAGCGGAAGGGCCGCGGCGTGGCCATCCTGTCCAGCGACAGCAAGGACGGCGAGCGTAGCGCCGCGACCTGGCGCTGGTTCGGCATCCACGCCGTGCGCGGCACCGCCAGCGACGACGGCGCCAAGGCCCTGGTGCGCATGATCCAGGCCGTGAAGCAGGGCTGGGATTTCGGCATCACACCGGACGGCCCCCGGGGCCCGCTCATGGAGCTGAAGCCCGGCACCATCGCCCTGGCCCGCAAGACCGGCGCCTGGATCATCCCCGTGAGCCTGGCCTTCGACCGGCAATTCGAGCTGAAGACCTGGGATCGCATGGTGATCCCCATCCCCTTCGCAACGTGTGTGATCCGCTACGGCGAGCCATACCAGGTTCCGCCAAAGGCGGAAGATGGCGCTGAAGGCTTGCGCCTTCAGCTCAAGATGGATGAACTGGAAGCCTGGGCCGAAAGGATCACCCGTGGCTGAGCTGGCCGTAGTCTCCCTCTCCGGCGGCATGGATTCCTGCGTCACTGCGGCCATCGCGAAGGCCCAGGGCTATGAATTGGCGCTGCTTCATGCAGATTACGGACAACGCACGCAACAACGCGAGAGGCAAGCCTTTCGCGCTATCGCGGACTTCTACAAAGTCCGCGCTGCCAGGCGGCTGGTGATCGCCTTCGACACCCTCAAGGCCATCGGCGGTTCGGCCCTGACGGATGCTTCCATCGCCCTGCCCGAGGGTGACCCCGAGCGCGCGGGCGTGCCCGTGAGCTACGTGCCCTTCCGCAACGCGCACCTGCTGGCCACCTGCGTGAGCTGGGCGGAGGTACTGGGCGCCAGCACCATCTTCGTGGGCTTCGTGGAGGAGGACAGCAGCGGCTACCCGGACTGTCGCGAGGTCTTCCTCAAGAGCTTCGAACAGACCGCGAACCTGGGCACCAAACCCGAGACCAAGCTCGCTTTCCATGCGCCACTCATCCACCTCCGCAAGGCCGACATCGTGCGCAAGGGCCTGGAACTGGGCGCACCCCTGCAGCTCAGCTGGTCCTGCTACCAGGGCGAAGACGAAGCCTGCGGCCACTGCGACTCCTGCCATCTGCGTCTGCGCGGCTTCCAGGAAGCAGGGATTGCAGATCCCATTCCCTACTCCTACATTCCAGAGCAACTGCAATTGAAACCGCAGAGAACGCAGAGGGCGCAGAGTGAATCTGGATCTTGAAGGGCTCAATCAGCTTTCACAACAGGTCATCGCAGCCTGCATCGAGGTGCATAGAGAGCTTGGCCCGGGCCTTCTCGAATCGGCGTATGAACTCTGCCTCGCGAGAGAACTCACGCTTGCTGGGATCCCATTCAGGCGACAGGTGCCGGTGCCCGTGTCATACAAGGGGGAGGCTCTGGACGTGGGCTATCGCATCGACCTTCTGGTGGATGAGCGGCTGATCGTCGAATTGAAGGCCGCCAGGACCCAACCCAATCTGGTGAAAGCACAAGTTCTCACCTACCTGAAGCTGTTGCGCCTCCCGTTGGGTCTTGGAGTCAATTTCAACCACGTTCGGCTGGTCGATGGCATCACCAGAGTGGTGAATGGCCTACCTGAGCCCCTTTGATTTTTTCCTCTGCGCTCTCTGTGCCCTCTGCGGTTGATTGTTTTCAGGTGATCCCATGACAACGAAGAAATCCCCCCAAGCCTCTCTTCCCAATCCGCTGCCCAAGTTCGTGGTGACGCGGCCCACGGGGCACCTCGACACCTTCGTGAGCCCGCGCCCGGGGCGGGCCTTCACGGTCACCTTCGAGACCGAGGAGTTCACCTGCCTCTGCCCCCTCACGGGCCAGCCCGACTTCGCCAAGCTGCGCATCCTCTACCAGCCGGACCAGCTCTGCGTGGAGTCCAAGTCGCTCAAGCTCTACCTCTGGAGCTTCCGGGACCAGGGCGCCTTCCACGAAGGCGTCACCAACCAGATCCTCGACGACCTGGTGCAGGCCCTCGCACCCCAGTGGATGCGCATTGAGGGCGACTTCCTCATCCGCGGCGGTATCCGGACATTGGTGGTCGCGGAGCATGGGAAGAAGAAATGAGCGGGCTGGCTCGAAGCCTTTGTGCGCTGGCGGTGCTGTTGGCCAGTGGCATGGCCCAGGCGCAAACCAAGGCGGCCGCGCAAATCGAAGCCGATCTGAAGAAGGCCTTGGAAACCCCCCAGGGGCAGACCACCCAGGGCATGGTGGGCGCCAATGACCATGCGGTCCAGGCCTATGCCAGAGAGATCCAGCGGGTCTATGGGATCCTCCGGAAAGGTCTCCCCAAACCCCAGAAACAGGCGCTCGAAGAATCCCAGGTTGCTTGGCTGACCTACCTGGCCAGCCAGCGCCAGGTGACCAGTTACATCTACGACGCCCCCGGCACCATCCATCGCACCATGGGCTCGTCAGCCCTGAAGCAGGTGCTCAGGCATCGACTGGAAGAACTGTGCGAGTGGTTCCTGGGCGGTGATGGCGACGACCCGTTTTCGGAGGCTGTGCCCGGGCGCGAGTTCTGGTGTGGCGAAACCCACCCTCGGCTGGCGGGTGCGGATCCCCTGGCGGATCTGGCTGGCGAGATAACGCCTCCTAAGACCAAGCGGAAACCATGAAGGCTGTCATCGCCCTGGGTTCGAATCTCGGCGACCGTCGGGCACACCTCGATGCAGGGCTCGCGGCGTTGCGCACCCTGGGGGCCGTGCTGCCCTCACCCCTGGTGATGGAGACGCCGGACGAGTCCGGGCGCGGGCCCGCCTACTTGAACACCGTCGCCATCCTGGTGGTGCAGGAGGCCGATCCGAGACGGTTGCTGGAAGCCCTGCTGCGGCTCGAACTGGCCGAGGGCCGGGATCGCAATGCCGGTAGGAACGCGCCCCGCACTCTGGACCTGGATCTCATCACCACGGAGGGCCCCCCGGGCCGCTGGACCTGGGCGACGCCCGAGGACCTGCGGGCCCTGGGCCCCGAGCTGAGCCTGGAACTGCCCCATCCCCGGGCCTTCAGCCGCCCCTTCGTCCTCGAACCCTGGCGGGCCCTCTCCGATCCCGGGGCGTGTGGGGGTGTGATTCCGGGAGAGAAAAAGGACTAACCGCAGAGGACGCAGAGGGCGCAGAGAGGGCCTGCTTTCCTCTGCGCTCTCTGCGTCCTCTGCGGTTAATGAAGCTTTCCTACTTCGTCCAGCGCTCGCACCACCCCAGCACGGTCTCGTACCAGAGCTTGCTGTTCTGGGGCTTGGCGATGAAGTGGCATTCGTCGGGGAAGTAGAGCAGCTGGCTGGGGACGCCCCGGATCTGCAAGGTGTTGTAGAGCTGGAAGGCTTCGGTGACGGGCACGCGGTAGTCCAGCTCGCCGTGGATGACCAGCATGGGCTTGGTCATGTGGGCGATGGCGCTGCTGGGGCTCTGGGACTGCCAGCGGGCCTTGGCCTCGGCACTCTCCCAGGGCCAGCCCTGGAACTCCCAGTGGGGGAACCAGAGTTCCTCCGTGCCCAGCTGCATGGACTCGGTGTTGAAGATGCCAGCATGGGTCACGAAGGCCGCGAAGCGGTCGGCCTCGTGTCCGGCCAGCCAGTTGGTGGCATAGCCGCCGTAGCTGCCGCCGCAAGCCACCACACGCTTCGGGTCGGCGTTGGGAAACTGCTTGAGCACGGCATCGAGCGTGTTCATGAGGTCGGTCATGACGGCGCCGTTCCAGTCGCCGCTGATGGCGTCGGTGTAGGCCTGGCCGAAGCCCGTGGAGCCGCGGGGATTGGGCAGCACGGCAATGAAGCCGCGGTTGGCCCAGGCCTGAGCGTTCCAGCGGGGATGCCAGGCATCGGCCCAGGCGCCCTGGGGGCCGCCGTGGATGACGAAGGCCACGGGGTAGCGCTGGGCGGGATCGTAGCCCACGGGCTTCACAATGAAGGCGTGCGTCTTGGTGGGCTTCCCCTCCACGGGGAGGGTGTCGACCCAGAGTTCCTCGCCCGGGTTGAGGCCCAGCTCACTGGCCAGGGCTTCGTTGTGCTTCGAGGCGCGCAGCGCCTGGCCAGTCTTGAAGCCCACGGTGTAGAGATCCGGCGGCGTGGTGAGGCTGGAGGAGACCACCACGGCCTGGTCCTTGGCCAGGGTGAAACCTTCGACATGCAGATTGGTGCTGAGGCGCTGGATGGCCTTGCCGTCCCAGCGGAACAGTTCCGTGTGGCCCTGCCGCTCGCAGGTGCCCACCAGGTCGCCCCCCTGCCACTGGTAGTCCCCAAAGCTCTGGTCGAAGGCCTGGGTGGTGCGCACGACTTTGCCCGTGGCGCGATCCAGGACCCACAGTTCGAACTTGTCCGCCTCGAAGCCGGGGCGGCGCTGGGCGCGCCAGGCCAGGTACTTTCCATCTGGCGAGTAGCGGGGCGAGTTGTCCATGGCGGGGTTGTCGCTCAGCTTCTTCGCGGGGCCGCCACTGAGTGCCACTTCGTAGATCTCACCGTTGGTGGTGGTGGCCCTGGGCTGATCAGGGTGCGAGTCGAAGGCCAGGGCCTGGCTGTCCGGCGCCCAGGCGTAGCCGTCGCCGGCGGAGACATCGGCATAGTTGGGCACGTCGGTGGTGAAGCCGGCGGTGAGATCCCGGGGCGCGGTGCTGCCGTCGGCGGCCACCACGAAGAGATGGCTCACCTGCTGCGCGTCCTTCCACTCGTTCCAGTGGCGGTAGCTCAGGGTTTTGTAGAGGCGCCCCGTGACCCTGGAGGCCTCCTTGGCTTTCAGGTAGGCGGCATTCTCGGCCTCGCTGCCGTTGGGCACCGTGGTGCTGAGGAAAGCGATCCACTTGCCGTCGGGGCTCCAGGTCTGGCCCGCCGCGTCACCACTCAATTTGGTGAGCTGGTGTTTCTCCCTGGTGCCCAGGTCCGCAAGCCACACCTGACCGCCGGACTGGTAGGCCAGGCGCTTGCCGTCGGGGCTGAAGCGGGGCCGCGATTGGCTGCCGGGGCCGAGGTCCAGTTCTTTCGCCTCGCCACCCGGGGTCTTGAACCAGATGCGGGTGATGGTCTTGTTGGCGGCGAAGTCCACGGTACCCACCTGGTAGGCCAGGGCGCCGGTGGGACTGAGCTGTGGATCCGTGACCTTCTTCACCTTGAAGAGGTCATCTACCTGGAGCGGCCGGCTGGCCTGCAGGCTGGCAGCGGCCACCAGCAGGGAAAGCCCGACGAGCAGAAGAGTCGTGTGCTTCATGAAATGCCTCATGACAAGAGGTCTTAATCCTACCGCGCCTTGTCCCCAGGAGGGGCCCAACCGCAGGCTGCGCTCACCCGATAGCGGTGTCGCGCGAACAGGCGGTAGCCGCCATCAAAGAGCTGTCTCAGCAGGGGGATTCGCGTAAGCAGGGCCAAGGTTCGGGTCCAGGGGCTCGAAGCCAGCACCTGCCGGTAGACATCGGCACCGCAGAATACCTGGCCATCCAAGGTGATCAGCCGCAGGTCCCGCAACAGGTCGTCGAGGTGCAGGCCGGTCTGCTGGGCCACCCAGGGATCCTGGAGCGGCCGGAAACCGTAGCCTTGGCGCCGGAGCCAAGGGCCCCAGCTGGGCACCCAGCGGGCGCAGAAGCCGCAGGATTCGTCATAGAGGAGCCAGCCTCGCAGGAGGGCTTGCGCCACCTCAATACTCCGCCTGCAGGTACCGCGCGATGACCGTGCGCTGGATCTCGCTGGTGCCTTCGCCGATGGTGCAGAGCTTCACGTCCCGGTAGTACTTCTCCACCGGGTAGTCTTTGCTGTAGCCGTAGCCGCCCAGGATCTGCACGGCTTCGTTGGCCACGCGGCAGGCCACCTCGGAGCTGTAGAGCTTGGCCATGCTGGCGGCCTTGGCGTAGGGCAGGCCCCGGTCTTTCAGGCCCGCGGCGCGGTAGATGAGCAGACGGGCCGCCTCGATCTCGGTACCCATGTCCGCCAGCTTGAACTGGATGCCCTGGTGGTCGCAAAGGGGGCGCCCGAAGGTATGGCGCAGCTTGCTGTAGCGCACGGCCTCCTCGAAGGCGCCCTGGGCCATGCCGAGGCCCAGTGCGCCGATGCTGATGCGGCCACCATCCAGGGTCTTCATGGCCTGCTTGAAGCCCAGCCCGTCTTCGCCCAGCAGGTTGGCCTCGGGCACCAGCACATCCTCGAAGATCAGTTCGGAGGTATCGCTGGCCCGGAGGCCCAGCTTGTTCTCCTGCTTGCCGGAACGGAACCCGTTCATGCCCTTCTCCAGCACGAAGGCGCTGATGCCATCCGCGCTACTGTGGCCAGACTGGGGCGGGCGGGTGCGGGCCATGACCACGAAGATATCGCCCACGGTGCCGTGGGTGATGAAGGTCTTGGTGCCGTTCAGGACGTAGTGGGAGCCATCCTTTTTCGCCGCTGTGCGCAGGGCGCCGGCATCGCTGCCCGAGCCTGGCTCGGTGAGCCCCCAGGCGCCGATGGCCTTGCCGCTGGCCAGGGGCACCAGCCAGGCCTGTTTCTGGCGCTCGTCGCCCATGGCATAAATGTGGTTGGCGCAGAGGCTGTTGTGGGCGGCCACAGAGATGCCCACGGAGCCATCCACCCGGGACAGCTCCTCGACCACCACGGCGTATTCCAGGTAGCCCATGCCCGCGCCGCCGTACTGCTCGGGGAAGATGATGCCCATCATGCCCATCTCGCCCAAGCGCTTCACCACGTCAAAGGGGAAGGTCTTCGCTTCGTCCCAGGCCATCACATGGGGGCGGATCTCCCGTTCGGCAAACTTGCGCACTTCCTGGCGCAGGGCTTCGACGTGCTCGGGAAGGGTGACGTCCATGGGTCGGGCTACCGGGTAGCGGCTACGGCAGTGGGAGCGGCGCGCTGGAGCAGCTGCTTCTTCTGCAGCAGGGCCTCAGCCTCGGGCATGACCTCCAGGGCCTTGAGAATGACTGGATCCTTCTCGCAGGCGATCTTGAAGCCCGCCTCGACGCCGAAGGCCACGTTCTGCATCTCGATGGAGAGCTGCTCCAGGATGGCGTCGTGGTTGGCGGTCCAGTCCTTGTCGGTGATGGTCAGCTTCTGTTCCGTGGCCCAGGCCCGGAACTGGGCCAACAGGGCCTCGTCGGCATGTTGGCCGGGCTTGATGCCCCGGCGCTCTTTTTCAAAGACGGCGAAGCGGAAGAAGGCCGAGTTCTGGAACCGAAGATCGATCATGAATTCGCCGGGACGGACCGAGGGCAGCGCGTAGTCAGGGTTGATGCCGCCACCGCCGTAGACCGTGCGGCCCAGGTCGGTCTTGAAGGCGGGCCCCAGGGGCTGGGGGTCCTTCTCGTCATCCGGATTGTAGTAGTCGTCCAGGCTGTGCATGTAGTCGCGCTGGATGCTGCGGCCCGAGGGCGTGTAGTAGCGGGCGGTAGTGAGCGCCAGGCCCCGGGAGCGGTTGATGGGGAGCACGCTCTGGACCAGGCCCTTGCCCCAGCTGGTCTGGCCCACCACCAGGCCGCGGTCATGGTCCTGGATGGCGCCGGTGACGATCTCACTGGCGCTGGCCGAGCCGCGGTTGATGAGGACGACGAGGGGGAAGGGATCCAGCTGGGCGCCCTTGCTGGAGCGGGTCTGGTTCTCATCGCGCCCATTCCGGCCCTTCTGGCTGACGATGAGCTGATCGGGCCCCAGCAGCTGGCGGCAGATGCCGATGGCGGCATCGAGGACGCCGCCGCCGTCGTTGCGGAGATCGAGGATGAGCTGCTTCATGCCCAGCTTCTTGAGGGTGGCCACGGCCCGTTCGAACTCGTCCGCAGTGGTCTCGCCGAAATCCTTGATGAGGATGAAGCCGGTCGTGGGGTTCAGCATGAAACTGTAGTAGACGCTGTTGGTGGGCACTTCGGCCCGGGGGATGGAGAAGCGGAGCAGCGCCGCCATGCCGGCGCGCTGAATGGCGATCTCCACCAGGGTGCCCTTCTCGCCGCGCAGCTTCTGCAAGGCGCCGCTGGAGCTCATGCCCTCAGTGCTGGTGCCGTCGATCTCCTTGATGATGTCGCCGGACCGCACGCCCAGGCGCTCCGCAGGGCCGCCCTTCATGGGGCTGATGATGGCGATGCCCTGGTCGTGCTGCTGGATGATGGCGCCGATGCCAAAGAAGGAGCCCTTCTGCTCTTCGCGCATGAGCCGGTACTCGCTCTCGTCGAAGAAGTTCGAGTGCGGGTCCAGCGTGTGCAACATGCCCTGGATGGTGGCGTGGGTGAGTTGGCGCGGGGCGGGCGGCTCGGGGCTCTGCTTCGCCACCAGGTCCATCACCTCGGTCAGGGTGTCCAGGCTGCGCTGGTGGGCGCCCTCACCGGTGGTGCGCGCGAGCAGGGGCCCGGCCAGGACCACTGTGGCGACCATCACCACCCACATCCAGTTGCGCTTCAGAAAACGGGCCATGAGGCTCCCCGGGAGAGGTTCCAGGATACGCCTGTTCCTGGGAGCCCCTAGGAGCTCCTAAAGCTCCTCGAGAATCCTCTGGGCCACGGGGGCCATGCGCGCCCGGCGGGCCCGACAGGCGTTGACGATGCCCTCGAGCTGCCGGTAGGCGAGTTCGAGATCGTCATTGAGGATGAGGTAGTCGTAGGCGGGGTAGAGCTCCAGCTCATGCCGTGCGTGCTGGAGGCGGATGGCGATCTGCTCCTCGGAATCCTTGCCGCGGCTGCGCAGGCGCTCCTCCAGGGCCGCCGCGGAGGGGGGCAGGATGAAGATCATGCGGGCATCTGGAATGGCTTCCCGCAGGTTCAGGGCCCCGGTGGTCTCGATGTCCAGCAGCACGTCCTGGCCCGTGGCCAGCACGCCCTCCAGCCACGCCCGGCCCGTGCCGTAGCGGTGGCCGTAGACCTGCACCCACTCCACGAAGCCGCCCGCGCGGATCATGGCGTCAAACTGCGCGTCGTCGAGGAAGAAGTAGTCGCGCCCATCCACCTCCCCTGGCCGGGGCTTCCGGGTGGTGCAGGAGATAGAGAAGATCAGGTCCGGTACGGTCGCGACCAGCCGCTGGACGAGGGTGGACTTGCCCGCGCCCGAAGGTGCGGAAACCACGAACACATTGCCGGGATGTTGGATCAAGGGCCTCTCCAGGTCCCAGTTTACCGGAAGGCCGCCCCGGCGCAGGTCACCCGGGGAGCGGGTGGGGGTGGCCTAGGGCAACGCGTCGGGTAAAGGCGGGAGTGCGGGCGGCGTGGTCTTGAAGATCGCCGAGGCACTGCGCCGTCCATCCATGACGATGTGGACGGGCTCCGCCAGGCGGGTGTGCACCAGGCAGCCGGACCGCCAGACCTCCGGCTGCTGCCGCAGCCAGTCCCAGTCCAGCAGGCTGGTGCCGCGAGGAAAGGGCACGGTGAAATAGCCGATGTTCAGCGAGGTCACGTTGTGGAAGAAGTGGGAACCCAGCGAGGCATCCGCCTGGAAGTTGGCCATGGCGTATTCCACGATCACCTGGGCGCAGGAGATCATGGACCAGGTGATGGGGATGCCCAGGTGGACGTCATTGCTGCCCCAGCGGCCGGGGCCCAGCAGCACGTATTTGCCGCCTGCGGTCCGGAAGCGGTCGTTGAGCTGCTCCAGTTGCAGGGCCAGGGCCGGCGTCTCGAACTTGTCGAAACCCTCCGGATCCACCCAGACGATGTCGTGCAGGCCCTCCACCACGCCATTGCCCACGCAGCGCTCGGAGAAAAGGAAGAGGTCCGCGGGGTTGAGGGCGTCGGCCGAGAGGTTCACCTCGCCGTTGTCCAGCAGCTGGTGCTTGATCTGGAGCAGCGTGAAAGTGGGCTTGCCGTTGAGGGGATCCCTGTCGAGGTTCACGGCGAACTCGATCTCCACGGGGGTTTCCATGGCGTCGCGGATCAGCTCGAGCAGGTGCTGGAGGATCCTGGCCAGGGGAAACTGGTCGTACTTGAGGATGTTCCGGAAGTTCACGATGCGCGGCCCGGGATGATCCAGGCCGTCCCGGATGCGGTCGTCGTTGTTGTCCCAGACCGAAGCGCAGTGCTGCAGGGCGCCGTCCAGCTCCGCCTGCCGTATGTCCAGGCTCACCAGCGTGGCGTCCTCGCCGCTGAACAGGTCCACGGAAGTGCGGCTCATGTCCAGGGCGTAGAACTGCTTCTGGGTGGTGCGCAACTGCTCCCGGGGGGACAGGATGTCCATCTGGGGATAGGGAGGCGAAAAGCGGTAAGTCCGGCCCCCTTCGACCACGTACTTGCCGAGGCCCACGGCGATGTTCGCGATGCCGTCCTGGGGTTGCGTGTAGGCCACGGGGTAGTAGTTGAAGGATTGGCCCACGCCGGAGATGTGGGGATAGAAATGGTCGCCGAAGCGCTGGCCGGTGACGTCCTGGATGAGGATGGCCATCTGCTCTTCCTCGATCTTGTAGTCGATGGCCTGGAAGTAGGAGCGGGCGGCCTTGGAATAGACGGAGGCATAGACCAGCTTGATGGCCTCGGTCAGCTGGGCTTCGCAGACGGCGGGATCGGGATCGTTGTTGGGCAGGAAGAACGTGTTGTAGAGGCCCGCGAAGGGGTGGGAAAGGCTGTCCTCCAGCAGGCCCGAGGAGCGCACGGCGAGGGGAACCTTCGCGTGCCTGGCGAGGAAGAGCCGCAGCTTGGCCACCAGTTCCGGCGACAGGGCGCCCGCGAGGAAACCCCGCTTAATGGTGTCGTCGTCCGCATCGTCCTGGAGGAGCCGGCGCAGGTCGTGCCGGTTGATGAAGGCTGTGAACTCCCCGGTGCCGATGATGGCGGAGCTGGGGATGCGGATGTTGGCCTCGGGTAGCAGGTTGTCCAGGTCCAGGCGCGACAGCAGGGAGTGGGTGTAGGCCACGCCACGGCCCTTGCCGCCCATGGAGCCCGGCGCCAGGCGCAGGACATTGGTTTCGTTCGCTGGGGTGGCCTCGGTGAGGGTGATCACCTTGCCCAGGTTCCGCATACGCTGCACGTAGTCGCCCACGTTGATGAGGAAGGTGCGCATCTCCTCTGGATCCCGGTAGTCCGTGATGCGGAATTTCGCCAGCACCTTGGCCACCTGCACCTCGCCGCGGGCCATGATCCAGGCGGAGAAGTGGTTCCG